>DASWDV010000079.1:0-2465 GCA_036395075.1 Gemmatimonadaceae bacterium
AGAAGCAGAAGGATCGACAGCTCGGAGAAATCGTTTCCGGACTCCCCGGTCTTCGAGTCAGCCGCTACGGCGCTGAGAGCGCGGTTGCAAGCTCGCGGTGGAACGGTGGACAAAACCGCGGCGGAGACGCGATGGACCGAAGGAAAGGAGCGCAGCGAGGCTGCTACTCACAAGTCTACATCGACAACGTGCGGGTGTTCGCATCAGGGGCGGGGGAAGCGCTCTTCAACATCAACTCGATTCCACCGTCGGCGATTCAAGGCATCGAGTACTACGCGAGCCGCGAAGAGACACCGATTCAGTATGCGTCCGATCGCGCGGAGTGCGGTACGATGTTGATCTGGACCCGGATCGAGTAAGCCTGGAAAGGCGCCGCGTGGCTTGCGAATTGCGCCGCGTATGGCCATAACATCATTTCAGACAATCATTTATGGCCGATTCTGCTCACCCGCCGATTCTGGTGGTCGATGATAATCCCGACAACGCACACATCATTCGTGACTATCTGGAGGCGCGCGGGTATCCCATCACCGTCGCATATAACGGTGATGACGCGCTGAAGGCGTTCGACGAGGTCAAGCCGGCCCTGGTTCTCCTCGATGTGATGATGCCCGGGCGGGACGGGTGGCAGGTCTGCCGCGAAATCAAGCAGCACCCGACGCTGGGTCGGAACGTGCGCGTGGTGATGGTTACCGCCCTCGACGACTGGGTGAACAAAAGGCAGGCTTTGCAGACTGGTGCCGACGATTTCGTCGAGAAGCCGTTCGAGCTCTCACGGCTCGCGGCAACTGTCGAGCGAAATGTGAAGTTGGTCGCACCATACGCACCCTCCGGCGCCTCGACCGCCACTCCCGCCCGCTGAGCGTGGACTATCATCAGCTTCTGCGTGACTCGCTGACGCGGCTTCCGACTGTCGCCGCAACAATCGATAGCGTAAGGAAGGCGGTTCAAGACAGGGGCGAGATCGTCATCCTCTACTTCAACTTCGACCGCTACTCCAAAGTCGAAGAGATTTACGGCTGGGAGAAACTCGACAGCGTGCTCGAGACCACCGGCGAGGCAATGCGCGACTTCCTGAGCAGGAGCGCGCTCGCGTCTTCGAGGCTCATGGTCTCGTTTCCAAACGACGACGATTTCGTGTTCTTTCACGTGCCGCAGGACGAAACCCCCGCCGCGACCGATGCGGAGATCACGGAACTGACGGCCGGCCTCAAGGAGGCGGTCTCCTCGCAAATCGAGCGCGTACATGGTGAAGACATCGCCGCGCTCTTCGACATTTTCGTGGGTCGAGCGCTCGTGATCTACAATCCAAAACTGCGGCTCGAGCGCCAGATCTATCGGGGCATTCGCGAAGCAGCCAACGCCTCCAAGAGTCTCGAGCACCGGGAGCAGGCAAAAAAAGTTTCCGACCTCCGCGAGACGCTACGCAGTCGCGGGCTCTACATCGAGTACCATCCGATCGTCATAACAGAAAGCCAGAAAGTGTTCGGCTACGAAGCGCTCGCGCGGGGAACGATGCGCAGCATGAGAAGTCCGGAGGTGATGTTCGAGATCGCGGCGCAATCGGATCTCATCTGGGATCTGAGTCGGCTATGTCGCGATCGAGCAATCGAGGGAATGGCGAAGCTCCTCAAGGACGGCGAGCTGCTGTTCATGAACGTCGATCCAGCGGATTTCGCCGATCCTTCGTTCGATGTGGACGCTCTCGCCGTCAAGGATCCGAGCCGGGTCGTCATCGAGATCACTGAGCGGACCGCGATCAAGGACTATCCAAAGTTCCGCGGCCGGTTGAAGGAGTTCCGCGATAAAGGCTATCGCTTCGCGGTCGATGACGCCGGCAGCGGCTACGCCGGACTGGGATCGATTGCCAATCTCGAGCCGGATTTCATCAAGCTCGACATCTCGCTCATCAACTGTATCGACCAGAATTTCATCAAGCAGAATCTCGTCGAAACGATGGTGCGCTTCGCCAACGAACATGGCGCGATGGTCATCGCCGAAGGCGTCGAACGAAGGGAAGAATTTGAAATGGTGAAGGCGCTTGGCGTCCATCTCGTGCAGGGCTTTTTCGTCCACCGACCCAGTGCGAACGCGGTCACGTATCGTCCGCCGGTGCATCCGGAGCCAGCCCTCAGCGGGCAAGCAAAGACATAACGAGGTCGAACGAGCGCTCCGCTGCGCCTAAGCCACTTTGCACGACCGAGCGCGCGAGACCTCCCGCCGTATCTCGCGCCGGAACCGATCCTAGCCAGTCGTGGAGCCGAATGGCAAGATCGACGGAACCGGTCACGACTGCGCCACCTCCCGCCTGAACGAGCTTCGCCGCTTCCCGACTCTTCTCGTTGCGTGGACCGAATAGCACCGGCGCGCCAAACGCCGCCGGCTCGAGCACGGAATGCAGTCCCGCCGATTGGAATCCGCCCCCTACGTAGGCGACGTCAGCCAAAGCATAGAGATCGCCCAGA
>DASWDV010000080.1:0-10711 GCA_036395075.1 Gemmatimonadaceae bacterium
TGAGAATACACGATCGATCAGCAGCGTCAACTCGTCGATCTCCTCCTTCATTCTGAGGCGGACAAGGCCGACGGTCGTGCGCGAATCGAAGATTATCACCAGCAATAGCCGACGCGCGATGTCCGCGACATAGATGGATTCCTTTTCGCCCTGGTGAAACAGACTCGAGAAATCGTTCTCACCCACCAGCTTCGCGAGCTGATCGTTGGCGCTGTAGTCAGCGGCCGTTAGAGTCGCGAACGCGGTGGTGTCCAGGCCCGGCGCGTCACCGACAGTGGTCACGAGCTGTCCGGAGCGGTCCACGAGCAGCGCGCAGCGCGATTTCGTTTCGCCCAGAAAACGTCGCAAGGATTCAGTTATCGCGGTAAAGTCGTCCTGCGTGAACGACCAGTTGGCCGTGCCGGCGGTCATCTTGCTCCGTTCACAGCGTGGCCTCGAGCCGCCTCAACATCCGCACTCCGCGCTGGCGGAGAATTGACCGCGGCTCCCAGGCGACGTATTCGCGAAGCAGCTGCGCGGTATTGACGGTCGGCCGCGCACGCAGGTATCCGAGAGCCGCGACGCGCTTGAAGGCATATCTGGAAAACAGATTGCGGCGGCAATTCCGCTGCATCCGCGTCCAAACCAGCGACCCAGCTGCCATCCCGCCAAGGAAACCAACGGCTACGTAGCTCGCGCGCTGTTTGCTCATGTCATTGCCCTCCTGGCGGTCAACGCCTGGGCAATGGTCACGCCATCCGCGTACTCCAGGTCGCCGCCAACGGGCAGTCCGCGCGCGATCCTCGAGACCGTAAGCGGATAACGGGCCAGCTTGCGCTGTACGTAGAGCGCTGTGGTCTCGCCTTCGATGCTCGGATTGGTGGCAATTATCACTTCGCGGACGACTCCAGCCGACACTCTGGTCTCCAGCTGTGGAATGGTCAGATCTTCCGGCCCGATGCCGTCCAGCGGTGACAAGCGTCCGCCCAGGACGTGATATACGCCCCGGAATTCGCCAGACCGCTCGATAGCGCCGATATCGGATGCTTCCTCTACTGCGCAGATGACTGCCGTATCCCTGCGCGCGTCACGGCAGATGGAGCACAAGTCCTCCTCTGTCAGGTTGAAGCACTGCGGGCACGGGCGGACCTTCTCCGCCAGCGTCGTGAGCGCCGACGCGAGACGTTTGGATTGGTCGGGAGACTGTTTGAGAAGGTGGTAAGTCAGTCGGAGCGCCGTCTTCCGGCCGATGCCGGGCAGCTTCGACAGTTCCGCCGCGAGATCGTCGATGGCTCCCACGTCAGAACGGCAGCTTGAAGGGCAAATTGAGACCGCCGGTCAGCTTTCCCATTTCTCCCTTTGCGAGCTCCGCTGCTTTCTTCTGGGCTTCGTTCACCGCGACGAGAACCAGGTCTTCCAGCATCTCGACGTCCTTGGGATCGGCGACGCTTGGATCGATCTTCACGCGCGTGATTGTCCCCTTGCCGTCGGCTTCGACGGTCACCATTCCCGCCCCGGCGGCGGCAGTGACGGTTTGTTTTTCGAGCTCGGCCTGCATCTGCTGCATGCGCGCCTGCATCTGCTGCGCCTGTTCGAAGATCTTCGAGAAATCAGCCATTGCGTGAAGGAGCGAAATGAAGGGTTAGTCGAGCAGCTCGAGGTCGAGCTCGTCGATTGCTGCGCCAAGAGCTGGGTCCTTTTGGCGGAGCATGCCAATGCGCTCCTCCCTCAGGGCTTCTGGTGTCATCCGACTACGGTTCGAATCCTGTGCCGTCGTCTCCATTGCGCGCTTCATTTCGTTGAGCTGCCCTTCGTTCGGCGCAGCGGCGGGTTTGGAGTTCTGTTTCGGGGCCAGAGCGTTTGGCGCTTCCAACTGTGGAGGATAGCCAGGACGAGTAGACGGCCGCTGGACTGTTCGTGCGACCGATCCCTGTGGCTGCGGTGAGCGCACCGAGCCGCTCGGCATTTCGGCTCGCTCCGCTCCGGACCCTGATTCGCCGGCGAGACCCTTGAGCAGATCTTCGAGCGCGACGGTGCGATCGAGCAGCGCCATTCGCACGAGGAGCATCTCGATCAGTAATTGCTGCTGCGAGCTCTTTCTGAACGTCGGCTCCAGTGCGTTCACCGCGCTGATCATTCGAAGGAGATCGCCGGCCGTGAAAAGGTCGCGCTTATCTCTCAGCGCCGCTGCCGCGGTGGAGGAAACTCCATCCGCCTTTCCATTGAGCACGACTGTCAGCTGCGCGCGCAGAATGTCGGCGAACCCAGAGAGAAAAACGCCGAAGTCGACTCCCGCGTCGGCCAGCTTGTTGACCACGCCGAACACTTCGCCCGCCTGGTGGCTGGCGATGATGTCGAGAATCGCGAGGAACTCGTCCTCCGGCACGAGTCCAAGCGCTTCGCGCACCCGTTCGGCGCTGACCGGCCCTCCACCAATCGATATCACCTGGTCGGTAAGACTGAGGGCGTCCCGCATGGATCCGTCGGCGGCGCGCGCGATCATCGCCAATGCATCGTCCGATGCCTTTATGCTTTCGCTTGCGAGCACCGTAGACAGGCGGTGCGTGATGTCTTTGACACCGATGCGCTTGAGATCGAAGCGCTGCAGCCGGCTGAGGACTGGTGCGGCTGTCTGCGCGATCTTCTGTGGCTCGGTGGTGGCGAAGACGAAGATCACGCGCGGCGGCGGCTCCTCGAGAATCTTAAGCAGAGCGTTCCACGCTTCGCGCGTCAGCATGTGCGCTTCGTCGACGATGTATACCTTGTAGCGATCGTCGCCGGACGGCGCGTACATCGCGCGCTCCCGCAAATCGCGCGCGTCGTCGACGCCGCGATTGGATGCCGCATCGATTTCCACGACGTCGAGGCTGGATGACCCGCTCCAGATGCGCTGACAGGAGATGCACTCTCCACAGGGCTCTCCATCTTCCCGCTTGTTCTCGCAGTTGAGCGCCATTGCGAGGACGCGCGCGAGCGTGGTCTTGCCGACGCCCCGCGGTCCGCAAAGGAGGTAGCCGTGCGCGACTCTTCCTCTGGCGATAGCCCCGCGCAGCGTGTTGGAAACGTGCGACTGGACGGCTACGTCAGCGAAGCTCTTTGGGCGGTATTTGCGGGCGAGTGCGAGAGACATTGCGAGGCGGGAGTACCCCAGGCCTGACGGAGCAACGAAAGACACCGCATGCCGCTGCTACCTTCGGGGTCCTGACGGAGTTAGCGGGCTTGCGCCCTCCGGGACCTGGGGCAAGTACAAATATAGCACACGTATGGTCTGTTTAACTGCCACTTACGACTACCCGCTGGGGGCTGTGAGCGGAGCGGCTGCGGGCTTCGAGCTAACGTCACAAAACAAAAACAGTGGATGCGTGTTGGTAGTTACAACAAAGCCCCGCCAGAACTGGCGGGGCTTTGTTGGTGCGCTGTCGGCGCACGGGCCCAATAGCGAAGAAGTTATTTCTTCGCCGGCTTCACCTTCACTGTCGGAACCTTGATCGTCGCGCTGTCTTTCTTCACTTCGACTTTGGGCACTGCGACTTTCGCGGTATCCGTTCCGACGTCCACCGTCGGCGTGTGGATGGTATCGGTCTGCGTCCCGACGACCGGCTTTTCAACCTGGTACTCTCCCTCTCCCGTTTTCTTGCAGGCCGAGATCGAGACAACGGCCAGCACGGCCGCAACTGCTGCGAACTTGCGCACGAGACGTCCTCCCCCTCCAAAAGTGTGTTCGCCGGAAGACCCGGCAAAATCCCAGTGCTTCTCAATCCTCGAACGCCTCGCGCTGCATCTTCCGCACGCGGCGAAGCTCGTATACCTGGGCAACCTCGCCGCCAATGATGAAGATGAACGAGGCGTAGTACACCCAGATTACGACCAAAACCAGTGCAGCGACCGTGCCGCTGTAAAACGAGCCCGGATTGAACGAACGCACGTACGCCGAAAACGCCCGTTTTGCCATCTCCAGCAGGACGCTCGTGAAGAGCGCGGCGATCAGCGCGGTTCTCCACCTGATTTTGCGATGCGGCAGAAATTTGTACAGCGAAAAAAACATCGTCGCGATGAACGAGAACGCCAGCAGCTGACCGAAGTTGTATTCGAGCTGGCCCATCAGCTCCTTGCGGAGTCCGAGATCGGCGAGAACCGCCCCGCCACGGGTGGTAGCGATCGCCAGATAGGCGCTCAACGATGTGTACGCGACAAGCAACAGACTCGAGACGAGCGTCATCTCGATGTCGAAGATCTTTCCCGCGATGATTCCACGATCGGTATCGATGTCGAAAATCGCTGCGAGCACCGTGCGCAGCGATCCGAAAAGTCGCGTCGAGAACCAGATGAAGCCGATTGCGCTGTAAATCCCCAGCGAGCCGCGTCGTTTGATGACTTCGTTGAGGATGCTGGCCGCCGGTCCTGAATCGCCCGGCGGATGCGGAGGCAGAAATTTGTCGACGATGGTGAGCACTTCCGCCGACGTGGTATCGGGCGACTGATTCAGCAGGTAGATGAGGCTCGTCGCGAGGAGCAGGAAAAACGGGACGGCCGCGAGCAGGATGTTGAAGGCGATTCCGCCTGCCAGGAAGAATACGTTGTCTTCGCCGCTATTGTCCCAGACTCGCTTCGCGTAATCGCGAAGCAGCCAACCCAGCCGGGCAGCTAGCCCGCGCTGAGGCACTAGCTGTCTTTGTACGCCGCTTTGCTCTCGGCGATGCGCTGCTCCAGCTCACCGCGCGCTTCGCGCGCCGCGGACCGGCCGGCGTGGTACGCGTTCGACACTCTCCGCTTTTTGGCATCGACAGCGTCGAGTGTCGCTTCGATGCGCTCCTCGACGCTTGCGCGCACTTCACTGAACTTCTCGCCGACCGTGCCGCTCAGATCCTCAACGAAATCCTGTGCCGCGTCTTGCGCCCGCCGCGCCCGCCGCGCAATCACCCGACGAGTTTCTTCGCCGCTCTGCGGAGCGAAGAGCAGCGCGGCACCGGCACCTATGGCGAGTCCAATGAGAAGAGATCCGATCCCTCCGCCGCGCTTCTCGACGATGACGTAAGGCTCCGGGTAGTCCAGCTCTTCATCATCGTACCAATCTTGCTCGTCCATTTTCGTCCTCCACCTCATTAGCGCCGTTTCGCCTTGGATTTGGCTGGGGCTGCCGCCGATTTGACCGGAGCCTTCGCTGCTTTTCCCGCGGTTGGTGCTGATTCCGGCGGCCGCGTCGAACGCTGCGCCCCGTTCGTGACGGCTCCGGCGGCGATCGAGCCCGACACGTCGCTGATGGCGCCATTGAGGAGCGATGATATCTCCCCGCGAACCTCGGCGGGCGACATCCCGACGATGGTCGCGGTACGCGTATAGTCGCCGTTGGTAGAAGCGAACGCTCGCAACACCAACTGGCGCCTCGTATCCGCGAGCGTCGCCCCCGGCGGCACGGTGATCGACGTGGTGATCTCGCTGCCGCGGCGAATGTGCCGTGGCATGATATCGGCCGCCCTAATCTTGTCGCCGCGGCCCATGATGACTGCCCTTTCGACGGCGTTCTTCAGCTCGCGGACGTTGCCCGGCCAATTGTAGGAGAGGATCCACTCCCACGCCGCGTCGTCGAACCCGGACATTGGCTTGCCATTCTGCTCGCCGAAACGAACGAGAAACTCATTCGCGAGCAGCTTGATGTCGCCGATGCGCTCACGCAGTGGTGGGAGAAACAACTCGACGACTGCGAGCCGATAATAGAGATCCTCACGCAGATCGTTGTCGGCCAGCGCCTTCTGCACGTCACGGTTGGTGGCGGCGACGATTCGGATGTCCACCTCGATCTCTTTCTTGCCGCCAAGGCGCCTGATCGTTCGCGATTCGATCGCGCGCAAAAGCTTTACCTGAATGTCGGGCGGCATCTCGGCGATCTCGTCCAGGAAGATCGAGCCGCCGTCGGCCATCTCGAAGGCTCCAGGCTTCTCATTGGTCGAGCCTGTGAACGCGCCCTTCTCGTGTCCGAACAGCTCGTTCTCGAGAATGTCCTTCGGCAGCGCCGCACAATTCAGCGCGAAGAACGGCCCCCTGGCTCGCTCACTTTTCGCATGGATGGCGCGCGCAACCAGCTCCTTGCCGGTGCCCGATTCCCCGAAGATGAGCACGCTTGCGGTCGATGGGGCAACCGCTTCGATGATCTGGTAGACGGCGCGCATCTCCTCCGACTGCCCCGTCAACTCACCATAATGCGTGAGTCCTTCGAGCTTGGACGACAGCTCACGGTTCTTCTGCTGGACGTTGAACTTCTCGAGCGCCTTCGGGATAAGCGCCTTTAGGCGATTCAACTTGTCCGCCGTCAGCGGCTTCTCGACGTAGTCGTACGCGCCTTCGCGCATTGCCTGCACCGCCGAATCGACGGTCGCCTGGCCCGTCACGATGATGCACTCGGTGGGAATCGCGCGTTGCTGCAGCTCCTTGAGAAGCGCCAATCCGTCCACCTTCGGCATCTTGAGGTCAGCGAGCACCACACCGAACGGCTCGGCACCGAGCTGGTCGAGCGCCTTCTGGCCATCGACCGCCACGGCGACCTCGTATCCCTCGTCGCGTAAAATCGCGCTCAACCCTTCGGTGATTGAACGGTCGTCGTCGGCGATGAGAACTTTTGCTTGCTTGTTTTCAGTCTTTGGAATGGCTCATACCCTCGGGCGAGACCGTTAATATAACCTTCCGACCGACCTGCTCGACCGCAGCTCCGATCCGGCTAGCCAACCGTTCGATATCAGACACTACGGCTGCCGCGCCCGCGCCGTAAACCGTTATCTCGATTTGATTTCCATCGCGCCGGGACCTGCGACTCTTGAGCGTTCCCTTGCCCTGCGCAGTCAGCACCGCCCCCACCAGCGCCAACAGACCGTCGCTGAGCGCGCCCGCTTCGGAGATCTGCGCGGAGGCGCGCTCAGCGAACGACGCGAGATCCTCCACTGCCACGCGACCCTGACCGACTCTGCTACGAACGACCTCGACATTTACCGCCACGCCATTGAGAGAGTTCCGGATTTCGTGGCCGGCGCTTCGAACTATCTCACGAACCGTTTTTAGAGCATCCGGCGCGCGCGAGTGACGGGATTCAGTCACTCAGATCTGCGTCGTCCGGGGCTGCTTCGACTATCGCCAGGTCAGGGTGGGGCCGCGGCTTGTGCTGCTCGAGGGGCTCGACAAAGCGATCGACGACGTCGCGGGTGTTGGCCACGGCCAGCTGCGTGAAGAGGAAGCTGAATTTCTCCTCGTAAGCCTTGGCGAGGCGGTTTTTCACGTCCGCGGGCAAGTCCCAGAATCTTTTCTTGAAGGGGCCGAGCGCCTTCTTCCTCGTCTTGTAAAAAAACTGCTCATCCGTATCGCTCGGCTTTCGCTCGTCCTTCGCGTTCTCACGGAGCCACTCGTAAATCTCGCGCCGAAATTCAGGCGAGATGTTGTCGTACAGCATCGTCTGAAAATTCGTCGCGAGGTGAATCTCCGCGGTTTCGGTGCGCGGGAAATTGTGGAATGCGCTGTCGGGCAACGTCGAAGCGCCATGCTGCACCGCACCGGACAGCCCGTATTTCTCCCTTGCAACCTTGGAGAGCCGGGCCAAAGTATCGAAATCGATCTTGACGTCGGCGATGCTTCCGTCGGCGAGGACTACCCCGCCGTGGGTGGTACCCGACTGCACGCTGATTTTCGACAGGCCTTCGGTTCCGGGCGAGCGCCGAGCGAGTGTCTCGTTGAACCCGTTCATGTAGGTCTCGAGCTCTTCGACGGTCGAATTCTGGGTGCCGACTTCACCGATCTCGCCGCCGATCGAAATGTTGATTCCTTCTGGCTGCAGGCTTCTCACGGTCAGTGCGAGCTCGACCGCCTGCTCGAAATTGACTCGCTGCTGCTCCTTGAGAGTCGGCTTGGAAAGATCGACGAGGGTCGAGGTATCGACGTCGATGTTGTAGAAACCGGCCGCGATCGCTTCGCGCGCGAGCTGCTTTACACCGTTTACTTCCGGCACGGGGTCGACGGCGAATTTCTTGGCATTCACCTGAAAGTGGTCGCCCTGAATGAATACCGGCCCGCGAAACCCTTCGCGCAGCGCGGCGGCCAGCATCACCGACACATACTCGGCTGGTCGCTGATCGGTGTAGGCGATCTCGGAGCGCGCGATCTCGAGGATCAGAGCACCGACTTTGAGCTTGATTGCGGCGCGAAAGAGAGCGCGCGCCGTGTCGTACGACATCCCGCGGATATTCATTGCCGGAACCGTGAAGCCGCCGGTTTCGCCGCGTCCGCGCGCCAGATAAAGGTCGTGGATCGAGGCCGGCTGCACTCCAACTGCCTGGCCGATCTCCCAGATCAGCCACCGCGCGTCGTCACGATCGTCGGGGTCACCGAAAACCGCCGTGTACACGAGCTTGTCCATCGTCGGAGACGCGATGGCGGATTCGTCGTGGACTGTCACCCCACCGTCGACGACGGCGACTGCTTTATTAAATGGATTTGCGAACATATTAGGACAAACTAAGCGGGAACCGGGAAGCGGGAAGAGGGAAGTAGCTAGGCTTCGGTCTTCCCTGTTCCTTCATACGCTCCAGAGTGGATCGCTCTTCGGAAGCGACTGCCATTCCTTTTTCGCGGCCTCCGACCCCGGGCGTCCCAGCAAAGCGTAGGCGAACTGCTTGCCGAGCTCCACTCCGGGCTGGTTGAACGCGTCGATCTCGTACAGTTGCCCCGCGTACGCGGTTGCGATCTCGAGAAACATTATCAGCTCTCCAACGTGCGGAGCGTCCACCCGGTCCAGATGAATCGTCATGTTCGGCCTTCCTCGTCGGGCGAGCGCGCCGGCGGTGGCCTGCCGCTCAATGTCGATGAGGTCTCCAAGAGTATGACCAGCGAGATAACCCAGCTCCGTTACATCGGGAAACGCCGGCGGAATCTTGACGTCGGTCGACCGGTTCTTTACCGCGACGAAAGTTACCGTTTTGTCCGGCGTGCCCTCCATGAACAGCTGGACCTGCGCGTGCTGGTCGGTCGCACCCAGCGCGGGCAGTGGTGTCGAGCCTACCGATGTCCCGTCGGGTCTCTTTTTCCCGAGGCTCTCGGCCCACAGCTGCACCACCCACCCCGCGAAGTCGCGAAGCGGGTCCGAGTACGGCATGAAGACGGCGATCGACTTATGCAGCTCGGTGTGGGCGAGCCATTGCAGCATCGCGTATACGCCAGCCGGATTCTTTGGGAGATCCGCCGCGTCACACCTCGTCGCCATTTGGCCGGCGCCATCGAGTAGAGATTCCACGTCGATGCCAATGAGCGCGGCCGGGAGCGTTCCGACGGGCGTGAGAACGCTGAATCGTCCCCCGACATCAGGCGGAATGTCGAGCGTCGGCACGTTCAGGCGCTCTGCCAATGGTCGGAGCGCACCCTGCTTTGGATCGGTGACAAATACCATTTGCTTGGCGACGTCCAGCTTCCCAGACGTGAGCCGTTCGTGCACGATGAGGAATTGCGCCATCGTCTCGGCGGTGCCGCCGGACTTCGAGGTGACGATGAAAAGAGTGCGGTCGAGGCGCAGTCGCTGGAGAAGAGCGGCGATCGTTTCGGGATCGACGTTGTCGAGCACGTGAAGTCGTGGAAATCCCCCACGCGCCTTGTCGTCCAGCATGTTCCACCCACTCGGCCGTAACGCAGTGCGCAAAGCGATCGGGCCGAGCGCCGATCCACCGATGCCGAGAATAACGATGTCGTCGTATTTGCCTCGTGCCTGCGCCGCGAAACGCGTGACCTGATTCAGAAGATCGGCGTTGCCCGCGAGGTCGACGAATCCGACCTTGCCCGACGCCCGCAATGCATCGAGCCCGCGCTTCGCGTCGGAGAATCGCTTCGCGGCTCCGCTCCACGATTTCTGATCGATCCCGCCTGGCGAGATCATCATGTTGGAGTAATCGAGTTTCAGCGTCATCTCAATTGACCTCTACGATCAACCCGTCGAACGCAGGAGCGATGCCGCGCGGCAGCTCGGCCTCGAGCTCAGCGTGACTCGTGCGATGCGTGAGATGCGTGAGCCACGTCTGGCGCGCTCCGACCTTCTGGGCGACGCTAACCGCCTCGGCAACGCTGAGGTGGGTTGGGTGCGGCGTGCGAAAGAGCGCGTTCAGAACGAGAACGTCCACGCCGCGAAAAGCGCGCAGTGCGTCGTCCGGCAACTCCTTCGCATCGGTGACGTATCCAAGGTTGCCGATGCGGTAGCCATAGACCGACACCGGGCCGTGAGGGATCGACACAGGCAGCACATCGACGTCGCCAACCCGAAAGCTTTTTCCAGGCGGCACCGGATGCGCGCGTCCCTCCGGTTTGCTCGTGCCAGGCAGCGGGCGGATCGAATCGTCGAAGATGTAGGCGAAGCGCTTTGTCAGACGCGCCATCGCATCGGGCGGGCCATACATCTCGACCGGGATATCGCTGCGATCTGACAGGGCGCGAATGTCGTCGATTCCGTGGACGTGATCAGCGTGGTCGTGCGTGAAGAGAATCGCATCGACGCCACTCACCCCGGCGGCAATGAGCTGCAGCCGCAACTCCGGCGGAGTATCGATGAGAATCCGCGTCCCTCCATTCGTTTCGACGAGCGCGCCAACGCGGGTCCGTTTGTCGCGGGGATCAGTCGATCTGCACACTTCGCACGCACATCCAATCTGGGGGATGCCGAAACTGGTTCCCGTCCCCAGAAAAGTGAGTTTCAGACGATCTCCACCTTGAGCAA
>DASWDV010000081.1:0-2971 GCA_036395075.1 Gemmatimonadaceae bacterium
GATTTCCTCATCTTCGAACGCGGCGCGGTGACGGCGCAGCGTCTCCGCGGCGATCAGATCCATGCCGATCCCGCCAACGCGCGAAGGCGTGCCGGCGAAATGGCGATCAATGAGAGAGGCACTCAATCCCACCGCCTCCCACAACTGGGCGCCGCAATAACTCTGCAGCGTCGAGATGCCCATCTTCGACATGATCTTGAGGAGACCTTTGCCCAACGCTTTGACGTAGCGCTCCTCGGCGGACGCCCCATGTGGCTTGCCTCCAACAGGCTCGGGACGAGCCATTGTCCGGACGCTCTCGAGAGCGAGATAGGGGTGTACGGCGCTCGCGCCATACGCGATCAGGAGAGCGAGATGCGAAACCTCCCTCGCTTCGCCGGTCTCGGAGACGAGACTCACGCGCCAGCGCAAGCCCGCGCGAATGAGGTGATGGTGCACCGCCGAGATCGCAAGTGGCGAAGGAATAGGAGCATGCTCGGCGCTCACGCCGCGATCACTCAACACGAGAACACCGCAGCCATCGGCGACCGCTGACGTAGCGGCGCGGCACAATTCGTCGACCGCCAGCTCCAATCCGCGCTCGCCATCGGTGACGCGGAAAAGCGCCGGAAGGGTAACGGCACGCAAGGCTGGATCACTCACCCCGCGCAACGCCGCGATCGCCTGTTCGGTGAGAACCGGCTGCGTGATGCGAAGCTGCTTCGCGTGCTCGGCGGTTTCCTCCAACAGGTTACACTGCGGTCCGAGGTTCATCGCCAGCGACATCACGAGCTGCTCGCGAATCGGATCGATCGCGGGATTCGTGACCTGGGCGAACATCTGCCGGAAATAGGACGACAGCAGTTGCGGCCGCTTCGAGAGGACCGCGAGCGGCGTGTCGTTGCCCATCGAGCCAGCCGGCTCTTCGCCCGCATCAGCCATTGGCCCGATGACCATCTTCAGTTCGTCGATCGTGTACCCGAATGCGCGCTGTCGAACCGCGAGCGGTAGCGCAGGCGGAGGAGCGGTTACCTCATCACCCGCACCTATCACCTGGCCCCCCGAAGCACCCTCTTCTTTTAGTGGGAGATCATCCTCACGACGCGCCTCGATGATTGCCGATAGATCGATCCTCTCTTCCGAGATCCATCGGCGGTACGGCCGCACCATCGCGAGCTCCATCTTGATGGCCTCGTCGTCGAGGATGCGTCCCTGTGTGGTGTTGACGACGAGCATTTTGCCCGGCTCCAGCCTTCCCTTGGCGCGAATGTTCTCGACCGGGATCGTGAGCGCGCCGGCTTCCGACGACAGTACGACGAAATCGTCGGCGGTGACGACGTACCGCGCCGGACGCAGTCCATTCCGGTCGAGCATCGCCGCGACCTGACGCCCGTCGGTGAAGGCGACAGCGGCTGGTCCGTCCCACGGCTCCATCAGCGAAGCGTGGTACTCGTAGAACGCGCGGCGCTCCTCGGACATCGTCTGGTGTCCTTCCCACGCTTCCGGAATGAGCATCGCCATCGCATGCGCGACCGGTCGGCCCGCGAGCGTCAGCAGCTCCAGCACGTTATCGAGCGACGCCGAATCGCTCTGGTCCTCGGCGCATACGGGCAGCAGCGCGGCGAGGCGTCCACCAAAGCGCGACGAAGACATGAGACCTTCGCGCACGCGCATCCAGCTCAGATTGCCGCGCAGCGTGTTGATCTCGCCGTTGTGGCAGAGGAATCGATATGGGTGAGCGAGCCGCCACGACGGGAAAGTGTTGGTCGAAAAGCGGGAGTGAACCAACGCGATCGCGCTCGCCAGATCGGGATCGCGAAGGTCGGCGTAGAATCCGGCGAGCTGATCGGGGCGGAGCATCCCCTTGTAGACCATCGTGCGCGAGGAGAAGCTCGCCACGTAACAGTGTCTTCCACTCGGCATCGCGCGTAGCGCTGCTTCAATCTTCCGCCGAATCACGTACAGCGTTACTTCGAAGGCTGAGTTAGTGTCCACCTCGCGTTCGACGCCCATCCGCGCGACGAATACCTGCCGCATCGCTGGGCGCGCGCGCCGGGTGGGGCCGGATAGGACTGCGTCGTCGACCGGCACATCGCGCCAGCCGAGCACGGTGCATCCTTCATCCGCTACGACTGCTTCGACGATGCGCTCGCAGGCGAGGCGATCGGCGCGGCGTGAAGGGAGAAACACCATCCCGACTCCATAGCTTCCGGCGTCAGGCAGGGAAACTCCAACGGCGCCGGAAACTCGCCGCAGGAAAGTGTGCGGAAGCTGGAGCAGGATTCCGGCACCGTCGCCGGTGCACGAGTCGGCTGCGACCGCGCTGCGGTGGGAGAGATTTACGAGAAGCTGGAGCGACTTCTCCACCACGTCGCGCGAGCGAACGCCGTGGATGTGGGCGACGAAGCCAATGCCGCAGGCGTCGTGCTCATAAGCCGGATCATACAATCCCTGCTTTCCCGTCATCTCTTATCCCGGAGCTCGCGCTCCCGTGGTTGTACCGCGGTATAAAAAAAGGGCCTCTTCCGATTTCGGGAGAGGCCCTTCGCGCGTTATCTCAGCAACCTGCTATGAATCACCGTGTCTGCCCGCGCAAAATCTCCCCGTCGCCCCGTGTCTAATCGACTTGGTAAGAAGGAGAGCTCGGTAATTAGCGGGTGACTTGAACATGGCTGATGTCGGAAGTTTTTATGACTCGTACGGTGTGGAAGCTAGTTCTTCCGGGAGGAAACTGCAACTGAAAACACAAAGTGAGAGAAGAAGCCGGTTAACTACAACTGAAGACTACCTGCCGGGAGCTGTCCGCGGGCCGGCTGATTGCTGCGAGCTTTTTTGGAACATCTGACGCTCGAGCGCTATCACCGAGATGATGCCGCTAAAGCTCGTTGCTATAAGCCGGCTCGCCGACAGCGCCAAGCAGGTAGTCTTCAGTTGTAGTTAACCGGCTTCTTCTCTCACTTTGTGTTTTCAGTTGCAGTTTCCTCCCGGAAGA
>DASWDV010000082.1:0-2339 GCA_036395075.1 Gemmatimonadaceae bacterium
GCAGATTCGCGAGGCGATCCGTGACTATCCGATTGATCTCCTCCGGCATCGTGCGGTCGAAACTCCTAAGGCCTGCCTCGACGTGTGCGACCCGAATGCCAAGCTTCGATGCAACTATGGCGGCAGCCATCGTCGAGTTGACGTCACCGTAGACGACCACCCAGTCAGGTTTCTCGGCAACAAGAACTGGCTCGAGCCGCTCGATGATGCGGGCGGTTTGCGCAGCATGGGTGTCGGAGCCAACGCCGAGGTTGACGTCGGGTCGCACAATTCCTAGATCGCGAAAAAAAGAATCGGACAGCGCGTCGTCGTAGTGTTGGCCGGTGTGTACGACCACTTGATGTACGCCGCGCTCGCGGCCAGCGCGGTGCACCGGCGCGAGCTTCGGGAAATTCGGTCGCGCACCGACTACATGAAGTAACTTCACCCTTCGTTAGCTCCGTCGGAATTAATGCCGGTCACGCCGATACGAGTCCAGCAACCGCTGGTTCGGTAGCCTGATCCGGGAACGTCTTCGCCCGCTTCTCGGGCGCATAGCGGGCTTTCAGCTTTAGAAACGGCCGCTCGACGATATAGTATGATCCGCTCGCCAAAACGACTGTCATAACGACCCCTGCCGCAAACTCGCTCGACTCGCCGAGCAGCGGAAGGTGGCGACCGAATGATGCGCCCCATTGATGATATAGATACATCGGATACGAGATCGCACCGAGATACCGCACCGAGGGCCACTCGAGCCAGCGCCAAACGCGAGTCTTATAAAGCTGCATGAGTTGCGTGATCAACACGGCGACCAGCAAAGCGTCGATTGTAAATCCAAGCGAGTAGTGGTAGGAATGCGGTAGCGCGAGCCTCGAGACCAGCAAGAGAGCAAGCGTAACGAAGGGTGACCATGATCTGCGCGCGAGGAACGCAGCTGCGCCTATCACGCTGTCGTAATCGATGACAAGGGCGAGCAAGCAGCCGACAGCAAGATTATCGAATCGCGTGTCGAACGCATTGTACAGGTACGAGACATCCGTGCTGGTCGCGAGGGCGAGCCACGATCGCCACACCGCCGCAGCGAGAGCCATCGACGTCACGCCAACCACGAGTGCGCGCCTGCCGCGGGCGGCAAGCACCACAAACACGACTGGCCAGAGCAGGTAAAACTGCTCTTCAACCGCGAGCGACCACGCGTGGGCGATCGAAGTTGTCGGATGGTGGTGGAGCGCGTTGAAGTAATTGACAGTGTATGTAACAGCGTTGGTAAGAAGCGGCTGACTCCATTGTTGTCCGGCACGAGCATCGAGGAAGTAGCTCAGAAAAAGGAACACATAGTACGCGGGGAAAATCCGCATCGTGCGACGAACGTAGAAGCGCGTGATCGACACGTCTCCCGTTTCTTCGCGCTCGCGAAGAAGCAGCCGAGTAATGAGAAATCCACTCAGCACAAAAAAGGCGCTGACGCCGAGATCGCCGGGGACGCCCCGAAGGGGCGAGCTGCCGTGCGCCATTATCACCGTAAACACGGCGACAGCACGCATTCCGTCGAGGGCCGGCAAATGAGAACGCCGGATTACATCGCGAAACGAGGCGCTCGCCTCCCGCGAAGTCGCCCTCTGGCGCGCAGCTGCAATATGGGGGAACGTCAAACGCGGCCCGATAGGACGATTAGGAATAAAGAGTCTGCTCACAGGTTTCTTGCGGGGAGGCCATTCTGAACGCCTGGCTCAACGCTGCCTGCGACGTGGATGCATCGAGTTCGGCGAGTCTGAGTGCAATTGCGACGCCCTAGTCAGATTGCTCCACGCGCAGGTTTTGAGCAGAATGTAAGTCCTTCGCAGCATTAGAGATATGCAGCGGCGGGGACGAACGTGAAGGAGCCCGATGCTGCCCCTCTTCCCGCAAATTTGTCGCTCCGGCGCAACAGGATGAAGACGCCCGGATTCCAGGTGGTCGTCCCTGTCTGGGCTCTGTGACGCCAATCCGGTCCGCGACGCTCAAACGCTAGGTCATCGTCGCCCAAAAAGCAGAATGCCCGCCTGCACCTCGTCACTCATCGTGACTCGATGCAAGCGGGCAAGCTGTTTTTCGGCCCTAATTCTTACCGCTCAAATAGACGTGGTCCCAGTCCATGGTCATCGTGGCGGGCACAGTGTAGCCGCCCGAGCCACCCCAAATTGTCGTGTAATGGAACAGGTCCCAAGTCGCCGCACCGGACCGCCACTGAACTGTGTAGCTCCCGACGTGAACACCGTCCAGCCACCAATCTACAGAACCATCGTTCGTACCAGCCGTGTTCCCAACCAGTACAACTTCGATCCTGTACCACTGGCCACGCGGGATGCGGGCGCTCG
>DASWDV010000083.1:0-3602 GCA_036395075.1 Gemmatimonadaceae bacterium
CCGTCAGAGAAATACGAGTTCTTTGGGGTCGGACTCGCCCGCGGCTTCAGCGACTACGACGAGATGAAGCTGGGACTCGACCTGGCGCTACTTCCCCACACACCGCTGCGGCTATACGCAGCGCACCGACGTCAGGGTGAGGGCAGCTACAACACGCCGTTTCCTCTACCGGCTGACTACGGCTCGACGCCCGGAATGTTCAGCGGAGTCGTGATGGGTGTGACGCGCCTTGGGCTGAGTGGCGGATCGAGGTGGCGCGACTTCGAAGTCAATGGCGATGTAGGCGTGAATCACAACACAAACTATGGGCACGTCGCCGGCGAATCTCGTACTGCTTTCGAAGGAAGAGTAAAGGTCGCGATCGAGCCGCGGTGGAGTGTTTCGTTTTAGCGCGATGCCTTGCGCATTTCAGGTGAACACCGGTACGGACGCTTTCCGCGCGAAGATCAGGACGCCGCGCGCTCCATCGTGATCGCTGAATCGCACGTACGCCTCATGGCACCCCGCGCTCCAGAGAATATCGAGCAGCCGCGTCACTGAGTACTCATTCATTTGCATCACCGGGGCGCGAATGGCGCGGCCGCGCAGGACATTCAACGCCCATTTCCCGCCGGGCACGTTCATCCGGACCCAATAGAGCACCTTGCTGGTCAGGTGATTCCTACCGGCAGTGTAAGGAACGTGAAACATTCCAACGCCGCCTGGTGAGAGCTTGGCGGCGAGCTTGCGAACGAGCTTCTCACCACGCTGAACTGGGATGTGTTGCAGGACGATGTAGGTGTGTACGAAATCGAACACGCCCTCGACGGCCGATAAGTCATCATCACCCAGAACGAGTTGTACGTTCGTTGCACGGGCGCCGTCGCAGTTGCGGCGCGCCTCGACCAACATTGAACTAGACACATCGACACCTGTGACCGCACGGCATCTTCTCGCAAGCGGCAAGAGCAAACGGCCAACCCCGCAACCGAAATCGAGAGCGCGTGCGGGAGCAAACGACGGGTCGAGCCGCTCGCGGATAATCGACAGTATCGTGTCGATGTGGGTCTCGCCTGATTCAAAAAACTTCGCGCGCTCGCGTTCGGGCAATCGACCATGAAACTCCGGTGCGGTGAGTACCGCGAAATAGGGGTCGGTTTTGCCGAAGCGTTCCCAGTCTTTGTCGGAGTTGTTGATTGGCGCCATCGACCAGAAAGTATCGCAGTTAGCTAGCGAATGTATGGCGGATCGAGGACACAGCAAAAAATCGCCATCCGGCGCCGTCGCAGCATTTCGTTTTAGCGCGGGCGTCGATACTTTCGTTGCGGGGCCCTTAGCTCAGTCGGTTAGAGCAGCGGACTCATAATCCGACGGTCGCAGGTTCGAGTCCTGCAGGGCCCATCAGGTATTCTTGGAAAAAGCGACGTTAATCAAACTGGCGGTGGCAAGACTGGGTGACGTTAGGTCCTCGCGTAGCTCCTACCGCTAAAGCTGTTTGCCGTATAAAGTTATAATCTGTTTTTTGGCTCCCGGCGGTCCGGTGCGGGAGGCTTTTCATCGGGTCGCGTAGCTCAGCTGGTTAGAGCGCTGCTTTCACACAGCAGAGGTCCGGGGTTCGAGTCCCTGCGCGACCATTTCCATCCATAGCAATCCATTTCACACAATCGAATGACTCGCTCGAAGCTCGGCTCGCTTCTCTTCCTTGCCGTCGTCGCTGTTGTCTCCACGCCGGCTGCTGCGCAGAATCCGGCGCAGGCGCAGCAGCTGCTGCAGAACAATCCAGCGCTGCTCCAGCAGCTTCGCCAGCGAATCATGACTAGTGGCATGACCGCCGAGCAGGTCCGCGCGCGCCTTAGGGCGGAGGGATACCCAGACACGCTTCTCGATGCATACCTCCCGGGGAGCTCGGCAACTGCGGCCGATGTCGGCGCTCCCACTCCCCAGGTGTTCTCCGCCATTACAGCGCTCGGTATCGCCGACTCAACGGACGTCGCCATGTTGCGTTGCAGTGTCGATGCGCAACCGGCAATCATCCCGGATACACTCCCGAACGGCACCATCGATACGACTTCCAACAGAGCGCGCCTCGAGGCTGCGCAGCGAGCGATGCGGGCCCGATGCCTTGCCGAGGAAGACTCGGTCATTCGCGGCCTGAGAAAGAGCAAGGCCGACATCGATAGCGGGTTCGTAATTTTCGGCCTGGATTTCTTCCGCGAGCGAACTTCCCAGTTCAATCCGAACCAAGCCGGACCCGTCGATGCGAGCTACGTGATTCACCCCGGTGACGAGCTCGTTCTGGTTCTTACTGGTGACGTAGAAGGGTCCTACACGCTGCCGGTCACGCGCGAGGGTTTCATCGTTATCCCACAAGTAGGACAAGTGTGGGTGAACAACCTCACGATGGCGGAGTTGGAGAACGTGCTTTATCGACGACTCGGGGCCGTGTATTCTGGTGTGAGGCGGGGACCTGGCGCCACCACGCATTTTTACATCACGCCGTCACGACTCGGTAGCAATCAGATTTTCGTCACGGGGGATGTGCTGCGACCCGGAAGTTATCGAATCTCGAGCGCGGGAACCGCGCTCACGGCGCTGTATGCTTCGCTGGGACCATCCGAGAACGGCAGCATGAGGCAGGTTCTCATCAGGCGCGGCGGTGTCGCCGTCGACACGCTCGACGTGTACGACTACTTGTTGAGCGGAAATGCTTCTCACGATGTCAGGCTCGCAAACGGCGATATCGTTTTCGTGCCTATCCACGGTACGCGTGTGAGAATTGTGGGCGAGATCGCGCGTCCCGCAACCTACGAGATGCGTCCTCGCGAGACGCTCGCCGATGCGCTTCGATTTGCCGGCGGGTTCACTGCGACAGCTGCCCGGCAGAGGGTGCAGATCGAGCGAATCGTTCCGCCCGCGCAACGTGCGCCGGGAGGACGAGATCGAATAGTGACCGAGATTGTCTCAGACGCGTTCGTCAATGGCGTCGGTTCTTCCGATCCGGTTTTGCCGGGTGATGTCATCCGGGTTTTTTCGGTTGCCGCAAGAGTGAGAGACCGGGTCTACGTCAGCGGCGATGTCTGGTCGCCCGGCAGCGTTGGAATAGCGCGCGGGATGCGCGTGTCAGAGGCACTGAAGCTGGCGGGCGGGGTCAAACCGGATGTCTATCTCGGGCAGATTCTGATCACGCGCACCAGTCCGGATTCCACGCGCGTGCAGCTGCGCGCGAGTCTGCGCGATACAACGGGTGCTGTCGTCAATGATATTCCGCTCAATGAGGACGACGAGATCCGAGTGTTCTCGATGTCCGAATTTCGGCCTACGCGCTACGTCGCGATCAACGGAGCTGTCAGGAAGAGCGGTCAGTATCCGTATCGCGAGGGGATGACGGTGAGAGACCTGGTGCTGCTTTCCGGCGGCCTGGATCAAAGCGCTTACCTGAACGAAGCCGAGATTGCTCGACTACCGGATGCGAGGTCGAATGGAGTAACGGCGCAGACTTTTCGCGTGCCTTTGGATTCGAGCTATCTCTTTGAGCGGAGTGCAGACGGAAAGTACCTCGGTCCGCCCGGTTTGCCTGCGCCCTCCGGTCCCAACGCTGACGTGACGATCAAGCCTTACGATAA
>DASWDV010000084.1:0-26284 GCA_036395075.1 Gemmatimonadaceae bacterium
ACGCCAGACGTAGCGATATTTGCCTCCTACTCTCAGATCGACTTCGCAGACCTCGAACTTCCAGCCGCCGAATGATCCGAGCCAGCGTCTGATAAGCTCCGGTTTCGTCCACGCGTCGAAAACCATCTCACGCGGCGCGTCGAAAGTTCGGATCATCGCGATCTCGCGATCGGACGGAGTGGTGACTTGCAGTTTTCCCGGGTGCCTGGCGGTCGCGTTCACTTGTCGTCTCCTTTCTTCTTTGGTCGTGAGCGCTTCGAGTGTCCCGCTTTCATTTCTTCGAGCAGGGAATCGAGGCGCTGAAAATTTCCTTCCCAGTATTCGCGGTACTTCTCGAGCCACTCGGTTGCTTCGGCAAGCGGTTTTGCCTCGAGCTTGCGCGGGCGCCGCTGAGCGTCCTGTCCGCGCGAAACCAACGCGGCGCGCTCCAGCACTTTGAGGTGCTTGGAGATGGCGGGCTGGCTCATCTTGAACGGCTTCGCCAACTCCGCCACCGACGCTTCGCCTGTTGCCAGCCGTGCGAGGATGGCGCGTCTGGTCGGATCCGCGAGTGCGGCGAAAGTCGCGTTGAGCCGCGCCGGAGTTAGTTGTCTATAACCGTGTGGTTGCATAACTGCTAGGTTATATAATAGCGATGATTGATTGCGTCAAGGGGAAGCGGGAAAGCTGGTAGTCTTCAGTTGCAGTTAATCAGTTCGCTTCCCGCTATCTGCCCAGCAGATAGAGTATCACGACGATCACGGCGATAGCGCCGATAATGATATTGGTCGGAACGCTGCGCGGTGAATCCGGATCGAGATCTCCCGCGAGAATGGGATGCTTGATCGTGTTGCGGCGTGTGCTGATGTCCTTCTCGCGTTTCGTAGCGGATGCGGGCTCGATCACGGCAACGCCCAGCGGCAGCCGCTTCGTCGTGAAAGTAAGGATCGCCGAGCCCACTTCGACTTTGTCACCTTCGGCCAGCGACCGCGGCTCGGTGAGCGTCGCCCCGTTCACATTCGTGGGATTAACCCCACACGGATGCAGCACAAACTTGCCATCCTCGGCCCGCAGCTCGGCGTGGTTGCGTGAGACTGCTGGCTCGCGAATTAGAATATGACTCGCCGCGTCGCGTCCGATTGTCAGCAAAGCGTTCCTGACGGGGTAGGCGCGGCGCTCGAATTCGTATATGAGGTGGGCACTGTCGTCGCCCGGGGCCTGTAGAGCCATGAAAGCCATTCGAATCTCCGTGTTTTAAAGACGAATGACCGGCTGGGCAGGCCACATAAACCACCCCTGACCGGACAGGACAAAACAGGGGGCTCGTAGGCAGCGGCTTGGACGCGTATTATACCGCCAACCCACAATTCAACTCCCCGGAGGGGGCATGGCGACAAAACTCGAAAAAACTCTGAAGCGCGAGATCGACATCGATGGCAAGGCCTACATGGTGGCGATCTCTCCTGAGGGAGTTAAGGTCACACAGAAAGGCTTCCGCCGGGGCCCGGAACTCACCTGGCGATCCATCATCAGCGGCGAGGCCGAGATGGGTCAGCAGCTCAAGTCATCGGTGGGCGCTACCGGAGTTGGAGAAGGCTCGGAAGAGTAGCGTCAGGGGCTGCTCTTTGGGTTCATGTTCATCTGGTTCATCTGAAGATTGGGATTGCTCTGCATGTCCGACAGATGCTCCTGAATGATCACCCAGCGGCCTCCCTGTTTCTGAAAAACTGCCGTCCACGCGCCACCGATGACGTGGTTCATCCCCGTCGGCGTGAGGTGCGGGACGCGATATGTGCTCGTCATCACCGCGGCGTCGGGGGCGAGCACATCGACGTTCATCGAGGTCCACTCCCACCGCGGCTTTCGCATGTTCTGGCCGACATAGGTCCAGAACGCCTTGATCCCCTTCTCTAGTTCCGGGCGAGTCGTCGTCACCACGCCACCGCTCGCCGAGATGACGCGACCTTCGGTCGGATAGAGACTCATCAAGTTTTTCACCGGATCGGGCTTGGAGAGATCGTAAGCCTGCACGACGAGGCGCTTGAGCGAGTCGGCGACTGCCGTCTTCTCCGCAGCGGACATCTTCGCGCCCCCAGATCGATCTTCTGCTCCGCGCGGTGCGCAGGCGAAGAATCCAGTGAGAAGGAACCCGAGAATGAGGGAGAAAATGCAGTGTCCCGCGTTTGAAACAGGACGGGACGTAACGGGGTATGTCATCGTGGGCAGGGAATAGAGCGACTCTCGCGCCAAGTTAACTGCAGTTGCCTTTCCCGTTTCGCCCTTTCCGCTTCCCGCCTCCCGCAAAGCTGTCCCACTATAGAGACATCGCGTGTCACTGGCGGGTGACACGCACTCTGAAAAACCGACGTTGACCTCAATTTCAGAGGGGAAAGGCCCGGCGCGTCCATTGCCTTTATAGATGGCACTGGTGCGAATCATATGTTCCCCGCCGGTGTAGCAAGACGCACATGCAGTTATTTCCCTGTCGTGGGAAGGAGTTTTTATGAGAAAGAGTTATCTGTTGCTCGCCGGAGCTGGCGCCGTCCTTCTGGCCGCTTGCAGTAGCGACAAAAAGACGTCGATGAATGCTGATCTCAAGAAAGACCTGGAGCTCGCCTCCTCGTCAGATGGGATCACGCTCGCCAACAGCTCCCCTAACGCGGGTCAACAGGTTGTCTCGGCCATCGAGCGGACGACTCCGCCCGCGCGCCAGCAGACTCCTTCCACAAAGGTGAGACGCCACAAGCCGGCTCCGAAATCGCCGCCGCAAGTTGTTCAGACCAGGGCGCCCGCGACTGTCGCGGAGACTGAGCCCCAGCCGGTAGCTCCGGCGCCAGTCGCCGACCCGACTCCTGTTTCTCCGCGTCCGCAGCCGGTCGCGGTATCCTATCCGAGCGGTCCGTCGTCTGGTGGTGACGATGGGCGCGTGAGCAGCGGCGGTTCAGGTGTTGGTGCCGTGCTCGGCACGATCCTGGGCGCGGTCATTCGCGGTGGTGTCGTCGGCGACGGCGACAGCTGCGATCCGCGTACTGACGGGCGTCAGCGCGGCGGAGTCTTGATCAACCGCCGCTATCCGCCGATCGGGGGTCTCCCGGGTCGAATCGGTGGTGGCGTCAGCAGGTCGGGCGGATCCATCGGTGGAATTCCGGGCCGTTTCCCGCGCTTCTAACGCGAAGGGATGCGGTCGGATCGAGACCGCATCCTTTTTTTCGCTTTCGAGATGACAATGATGAAGACAACTTTCTCGAGGATCGCGACACCGGTCCTCTTTGGTGTTACCCTGGCGCTCGGCGCTTGCAAGCAGGGCGATAAGCCCGAAGACGCCCTGGCGCAGGACACCTCGCTGGCTCATGACCTTCAGCTCGCCAACGCCGATACGACGGCGCAGCCGCAGCTCAAGGACGTGCCCGCGACGGTAGAACCCGCTGAGAACGCAACCTCGCCCAAGCCGAAAGTCTCGCAGCGTCAGACTCCATCTCAGATCCTGACACCGAGCAGAAATCCGCGCCGTGTCGCGACGACGCCGCGGTCGACGCCGCAACCTGTCGAGGAAGCGCCCGTAACGACTTCCAATGGGAACACCGTGACCGAAGGCAGCAACGGCTCCGAGCGCTCGCTGGGAACCATCGCCAGCGGCTCGGAGATCTCGCTCTATTCGGGTCAACGCGTATGCACGAACACGTATGCGGTCGGAGATCGTTTCACCGCCAGCGTTGCCGAATCAGTGCAGGGCTCGAATGGAGTCTCGATTCCGGCCGGAGCAACGGCAGTGATCGAGGTCACATCGCTCAAGCGCAGCGAAAATGCGAATGACAATATCACGATGGAGTTCGTCGTCCGCTCGATCGCGTTCAACGGCAAGACCTACCCCGTGAATTCGACGGTGACTACGGCGGAAGTCCAGAAGGTTCGCAACGGTGACGCCAGCAACGACGGAAAGAAGGTCGCGACTGGCGCAATCATCGGCGCCATCGCGGGACAGATCTTCGGCCACAAGACGAAGTCGACCGTGATCGGTGCCGCGACGGGTGCTGCCGCTGGCGCGGTAGTCGCCGGCGCGACGGGCAAGTACGACGGCTGCGTTCCGAACGGCGGCCGGATCTCGCTCAAGCTCAATCAGGCGATGGTGGTGCAACAGTCGGTCTGATCGACGGCGGTTCAGCAAAAAGGCGCGCTCCTTGGAGCGCGCCTTTTTTTTACTCCATCGGATATCGGTTAACCGCCGTAACTCCGCGCGAGCAGGCGGCCGTAGTAGATGCCAAGACCGGTTCCGACCATGCTGACCATGAATGCAGTCGTGAATCCGATTTTCGCGCCGATGTACCATCCAGCGTAGCTACCGATCGTCGCGCCGATGAAGGAGAAGAGCTTTACCATACCAAATGGACGATCCATTTGCTGCGATTGGTACGGCAAAATTTGCTGCGATTGGTACGGGCAAAACTGCACCGCGCGGTCTCTACGCCGGGCCCGGCTCTTCAGTGTAAAGTTTCGCCCCAACCCACGCGGCGAGGAAAAAATTCACCAGCGCAATGAATGCGAAAGTCAGCCATAGTCCCGACGACATCATTCCCATGTGCAGATATCCGACGTTGAAAATCCCGCCCAGGATCCAGAACAAAACGGCGGCGTAGGTGGCGGTGCGAAGGCCCGGACCAAAACGCGGGCGAATCGCGGCGTACGTCCAGACAAGCATCACTCCGAGCACCAGGTCCATGATGATGTAGCTGGTAATCGCCGACCCGGTCATCATCTGTTCGGATAACCCGGGCTTGAACGCGTCCGTCTCTGCCTTCATGCGCGCGCCAAGTATGTAAGTGTTCGTCACGAAATCGATGACGTTGATCACGACACCGGCAGCAATACCTCCGACCAGAACCTTCTGGATGTTGATTGCCATGCTAACCTCGTTTCGGAAAAGTGGATGCAACCGTCCCACAGCCGCCAGATTGTCGATATCAAAGGTGTGGGCGTCAAGAGGAAACGTCTGGATAGCGGCGTCAGGTCTCGCTACCGCTTCTCGGGCCGGCAGCTAGCCGTCGCCTGCCGTTCACAATCCTCGCAAGCATTAGATTGTCGATAGACAGGGGTGCCGCGTTCTATGACCGCAGCCTCGCAGGTGGGGCAGCAGCGTGGCTGAGAAAGTCCCTCAGAACCTGATCCGGTTAGTACCGGCGTAGGGAGTCGAACGATGGAACCAGTAGCAACGGAGCAGGCCGCCAGCGGCGGGCCTGTCGCAATGAGCGCCTCGAGAAGTCCCGTCCCGCGCTCCAACGAAGCTTCAAATCCCCGCGCGGCACGGACCCAGATGCATTACGCGCGTCGGGGCGAAATCACCGACGCCATGCGATTCGTGGCCGAGCGGGAAGAGCTCTCGCCGGAATTGGTTCGCGACGAGATTGCGATCGGGCGATTGATCATTCCCGCCAACGTTCACCATCTCGCCGGTGCACTCGAACCGATGGCAATCGGTAAGGTCGCGCGTGTGAAGATCAACGCCAACATCGGCAACTCACAAGTCTCCTCCGACGTGAACGGCGAAATCGAGAAGCTCGGCATCGCCGTCAAGTACGGCGCTGACACGGTGATGGATCTCTCCACCGGCGGAAACATCGATGGAATTCGGCGCGCCATCATCGGCGCTTCGCCCGTCCCAATCGGCACCGTGCCGATCTACCAGGCGGTGCAGGGAGGGCCCGACGGCAAGTGGGACAAGCAGCTCGAGGAGCTAACCGCCAACGATCTCCTCGACATGATCGAGCACCAGGCGAAGCAGGGCGTCGATTACATGACGCTCCACGCCGGGATCCTGATCGAGCATCTTCCGCTTGTGCACGGCCGCATCACCGGGATCGTCAGCCGCGGCGGCTCGCTGCACGCTGTCTGGATGATGGCCCACCGCAAACAGAATCCGCTCTACGAGCGCTTCGACGATGTCCTCGACATCCTGCGCTACTACGACGTTACCGTATCCCTTGGTGATAGCCTGCGTCCAGGCTGCATCGCCGATGCCAGTGACCGCGCGCAGTTCGCCGAGCTCGATACGCTTGGTGAGCTGACTCGCCGCGCGTGGGAACGTGACGTGCAAGTGATGGTCGAGGGACCCGGACACATCCCGATGGACCAGATCGAGATGAACGTCCGTCGCATGAAGGAGGTATGCAACGAAGCGCCATTCTATACGCTCGGTCCACTCGTGACCGATATCTCCCCGGGTTATGACCACATCTCGAGCGCGATCGGCGCGGCGATGATCGGTTGGTTCGGGTCGGACATGCTCTGCTACGTCACCCCGAAGGAGCATCTCGGCCTTCCCAACGCTGAAGACGTGCGCCAGGGTGTCATCGCGTACAAGATCGCGGCGCACTCGGCGGATGTCGCGCGCGGCAGAAAGGGCGCGCGTGACCGCGACGATGCGCTGTCGCGCGCGCGGTACGCATTCGATTGGAAGGAGCAGTTCCGCCTCAGCCTCGATCCAGAGCGTGCGCAGGAGTATCACGACGAAACATTGCCGGCCGAGTACTTCAAGAGCGCCGAGTTCTGCGGGATGTGCGGGCCAAAGTTCTGCTCAATGCACCATTCGCGAACGATCGAAGAAGGAATCGCGCAGCTCGCGCGCGAGCTCGAGGACCGCGAGGGACTGCTGGCTGGTGTTCGGACGAACTGAGCGCGCGATCGCATTGAGTGCGGCGATTGGCGCGACGGCTTGCGTCAATCTGCACTCGCCTACCGACGCAAATCCCAAGAAGATGCGACCGGTGGTGGTGACGAGGCCTGACGCCGACGGCGGGGTTGTGCCGCTCGACATGCGCCCGATGCTTGGATCTGACTCGGCCTACTTCCGTTTGCATCCTCTAATGGTGCCGGTCGAGGGAGTGTCGCCGTCGGAGCTGACCGATACTTATCATGAGGCGCGAAGCGGCGGACGCATCCATATGGCTACGGACATTATGGCGATGCGAGGAACACCGGTGCTCGCCGCGGCAAACGGCCGCATCATCAAGCTGGCGAACGGTGGCGCTGGCGGCATCACGATCTACGTCGCCGACGCCAGTGGCCGCTACGTCCACTATTACGCCCACCTGATGGGCTACGCGCCGAACGTGATCGAAGGGTTGCAGGTGCGCGAGGGCGACGTGATCGGATTCGTTGGCACGACTGGTAACGCCCCGCCAAACGCGCCGCATCTTCACTTTCAGGTCATGAGAAGCGACGCCAATTACTGGAACGGCACTCCGATCGATGTGCGAGGCTTCATCACGAAGCCGGGCCGGATGCGAAATTGAAAGGTCGCGAGAGAGCGGAGCTGCGCGCCGAAGCGCACCATCTCGATCCGACGGTGCACGTCGGACAGCAGGGACTGACGCCGACGGTGATCGGCGCGCTCGACGATGCGTTGCGCACGCGCGAGCTCGTCAAGATAAAGCTGGGGAATAAGGACGACACGAAGCCGAAAGACATCGCTAGCTCGCTGGCACTAGCCACCAACGCCGCGGTGGTGCAGGTAATCGGCCGAACGGCCACTCTTTTCCGCGAAAATCCTGATATGGCCAGAAGACCCGGCGGCGTTCCGCCGTGGCGGAAGTAGATGGGTGCGCCGTCGCCACGCCGCAGTGCGTAGTCGCCGGCTCTCACGCTAACTACCAACAACGGAGTGGTTGAATGGGCGCAGCAGCAGTCGCCGCGATACTACGCAGACGCGAGCAGGAAGTGGTCGACGATTTCCGCGCTGCCGGCGCGACGTCGCCAGCAACAGCCCAATCCTACACGGCCATTGGGATCGGTGAGTCAATCGCGATCAAACGACTCCATAACCGCGCCGTGATCCGCGAGGCCACGCCGGGAATGTATTACCTGGACGAGGAGGTTTGGGCGGCAGTGCGGAGGACCCGCCGCCGGCTCGTCAGCGTTCTGCTTTCAATCATCGCTCTGTTCGTGCTCGGTCTCGTGCTCGGAGTCATCAAGCGGTGAGGCTCGCCGTTGCTATTCAATCCCGCGAGTCTATTTTTCGCACAGCAATCGTTTTCGGCGGCGCTGTTTACGCTGCTGTCGGCGCGGTACATTCGGGTACGACATGCCCTACGTCATAACTGAAGCCTGCAAAAATACAAAGGACCGCGCGTGCGTCGACGTCTGTCCTGTCGACTGCATCTACGAAGGACCGGACCAGCTCTTCATCCATCCCGACGAGTGCATTGATTGCGGCGCCTGCGAGCCCGAGTGCCCCGTGACCGCGATCTTCCCCGAAGAGGACGTGCCTGCGAATCTCAAGGAATACGTCCAGATAAACCGCGACGTGTTCAAGAGCGAAAACCCTCCAGGTCGGCCCAATCGGTAGTCATCGGAGGGCGAGCGTCTCGCGACTTCCGCGGCTCGCCCATCAATATCTGATCTCATGACTCCTCCTATCGTCCCCGGAAAGAACGGAATGCCCACGGTGCTCCTGTCGCACCCGTCGGGCAGCTCCGCTGATGTGTACCTGAATGGCGCGCACGTAACGTCCTGGATTCCCGCGGGCGGCAAGGAAGTGCTGTTCATGGGAAAAACCGCGGCGTTCGCTCCCGGCGATCCAATTCGTGGTGGCATTCCCGTGGTGTGGCCACAATTCTCAAACCTCGGTGCGCTGCCGCAGCACGGCTTCGCGCGCAAAACCGAATGGCAATTGGCCGAGACCCCTGACGCGGAGGAGCCATCCTCCGTGAAGCTGCTGCTAACCGATGACCATCGTACTCGCGACCTCTGGCCGTACCACTTCCGGACCGAGCTCACGGTCACGATCGACGACAAGTCATTGCAGGTAAGACTCGCGGCGTTCAACACCGGCGACGAGTTATTCAGCTTCACCGCCGCGCTCCACACCTACATCGCGGTCGCCGACATTCGCGAGTCGGCGATTCGCGGCTTCACCGGCAAGTGGTACCTCGACAAGACGCAGGGCGGCAACGAGACGAAGGACGAAGCAAAGAAGCTGGTGATCTCCGACGAAACCGACCGCGTCTATCTCAAAGCGCCGAAGAAAGTGGAGGTCGAGGACCGAGGAAACGAGCGGCGCATCGAGGTACGGGCGGACGGCTTCAAGGACGCCGTCGTCTGGAATCCGTGGGCCGAAAAGGTGACGGGGTTCATCGGGTTGGACTCTGACGACTACATGAAAATGGTGTGCGTCGAAGCGGCCCAAATCGGATCACCGGTGGAGCTGAAACCGGGTGGATCGTGGAGTGGCTCCCAGACTCTGGCCGTCGTGTAAGTGGCGTTTTTCTTCCGCCAGTCTGCCTTCAGATGGCAGTGTGACAAGTGCGGAGTGTTTTTCAGGGCGGGAAAGGGCGGGGTTTGCGCCTCATGCAAGCGAGCGTTGTGCGATGAGCACCTGTACGGATCGTTGATGGAGAAGCTGAAGGCGCGGTTCTCGAGCGGGAGAGTCGTGTGCGCAGAGTGCCGGCAACGCTAGAACCTTTTGCTGAAGCTGATGGCCCACACCCCTCCGGTTCCCTCCATTATCTGACTCTTGATCCAGAACGCGAGCAGTAGCACCGCGTACTGAAGAAACGTGCTGATCTCGCTCCTGACCGCTTCGGCCCAATGGTGCTCACCGACCGGCTTCTCACCGCTCGCCGGGCGGGGAATCCATCGCGGCGTGCAGTTCTTGTACTCGAGGTACTCGCGGCCGAAGATAGATTCGAGCACACCCTCCTCGTAGCGCACGATCAGCTCGTACTCGAGCGCGAACAGAAGTACCGCAAAGGGCAGGAACCAGAGCACGCCCGAGATCGTTACGAACCCCATCCAGATCAGAAAATTTCCCACGTACAGCGGATTTCTGACCCAGGCAAAGATTCCGTACGTGACGAGTCGCTGCACGTTGCGCGAGCGTCGGCGTGTCACGGAGCCGGCGGCCGCGACGCCCGCGAGACGAATGCCTTCACCGATCACGATGAGCGCGAGGCCAACTTCCCAGCGAAACGGAGAAGTAGATCCCGGCATGATCAGCGGAATTCCCAGAAATAGCAGCGGAAGCCAACCGCGATGCCGGAACAGCACGCTTCCGATCTGGGCGGGAATCGATTGCTCGGTCGCGCTGGCGCCCCCTGGCGCGCGCGTCGGGCTGGTCATCGGGCTTGCCAGCCTCGGCTCCGGCTGGTGATCACCGCGACTCCTTCGTGTTCGCGCGTTCGCCGTCTTCCCAGGGTGCGAAAAGCGTCCGCCACTGGTCGGGGACAGGGATCGGCTTTCCGTCCGCCGACACCGTGACGTAGACGATCAACGCATCGCAGACTACAGCGCCCCGCTGATTCCGCACGTCCTGCCGCACGATGAAGCTCGTGTTCCCCACCGATGTCAGCCCGGTGCGAATGCTGAGATCGTCGCCGGGGAAGGTCTGCGCCTGATAAGATGCCTCGACCTTTCGCACCACCGCCCACAAGCTACTTCGCATGTACTCATCGTACGTCATCTGGCGCTCGAGCGCGGCCCAACGCGCCCGCTCGAGCAGTGTCAGCATATGTGCATGATTGACGTGGCCGACCGCGTCGCAATCGCTCGGATAGATGTGAACCGTGAAGTCTTCGCTCATCTGGCTCGTCGAAGGGTTGGAACTCGCGACGAAAGTTAATGCACGCGAGGCGTGGCACCATTAACGCGCTACATTTGGGTGATGGCTGCCAACACGGAGCGCGCGCTCTACCTCGACAAACCGCCCGAGCTCGACCGCTTCCTCAATGAAATCTCGAATGTAAAGGAGCTCGCGCTCGACACCGAGGGCGCAAGCTTCCATCGCTTTCTCGACCGGATCTATCTGCTGCAGATATCGACCCGAGAGCGCAGTGTGATCATCGACCCGCTGCCAATCGGCTCACCCGCGAAGCTGGGCGAACTGCTCGTGAGCACGGAAGTCGAAGTAGTCTTTCACGACGCGGATTACGACCTGCGGCTCTTGCACCAGGATTACGGCTGGCACGTCACTAACATCTTTGACACCAGAATCGCAGCGCAGCTGCTTGGCATCAAATCGTTCGGCCTCGCCGCCCTGCTCGAGCAGTTTTTCGACGTGAAGCTGGACAAAAAACACCAGCGCGCCGACTGGTCGATGCGTCCACTCACGCCAGACATGCTGGAGTACGCCGCGCAGGACACGCGCTACTTGCTGCAGCTCAAGGATCACATGACCAGCGAGCTGCAGCGTCGCGCTCGCTTGCACTGGGCGGAAGAAGAGTTCGCCCGCCTCGAAGGCACGAGGTGGGAAGCCGAGGAAGCAATGGAAGGCTTTCTCAGACTGAAGGGAGCTCGCGATCTCACGCGTCGCGAGCTGGCGGTTCTCCGCGAAGTGGCAAACTGGCGCGATACCGTGGCCGCCCAGCTCGATCGCGCGACATTCCGCGTGATGGGTAACGAAGTGTTGCTGGAGCTGGCCCGTCGCGCGCCGAGGAGCGTCTCCGAGCTCAGCGCCTTCAAGGGGATGCCAAAGGGGATGATCGAGCGGGGCGGAGCCGAGATCGTCGCGGCAATCCTCCGCGGCATGGAAGCGCCCGAAGCGGAGCTGCCGAAGTTTCCGCGCGGCCAGCGGTGGAACAAGGATCGCGACTTTGACGAGCGGGTCAATCGGCTCAAGGCGGTCCGTGACGCGGCTGCGGCGCGACTCGAGCTCGATCCCGGAGTTCTTTGCTCGCGCGAGAGACTGGAGAACGTGGCGCGCAGCGGAGCCAAGAGCGTCGACGATCTCTCTTCAGTTCCGGATCTGCGTCGTTGGCAAATCGAGGAGATGGGAGACGGGTTCGTTCGCGCGCTCGCGGCGGTGGGCTAGCAAAGGCTGACGGAGCGCTGATTCACTCCGGCGCCTTGAACAGAAATCTCTGTTTCATCCTCGTGGCCACGGCGCAATCGCCCAGGTGCGCCGGGTGGTAGCGCGTGTGCGCCAGTGCTTTGAAGACAGACGAAACGAAATCGCGATAGCTCGCCCTCACCAGCTCGATCGATTGAGGGACAACCGTTCCGTCCCAGTCGACAGTGAAAGCGACGGTTACGCTGTCTCCAACTCCGGCGATCCGCGCAGTGAACGGATACTCTGCATCAACACCTGCCATTGGCATCGACGCATAGCTGAACGGAACGTCATAGCGTGGGACGCGCGCCTTGAACAGGTAGCGGAAGGTCGGCACCGTGTCCGGATTTTCCTCGGAGCTGATTTGCATGATGAAAGGAATGGAATCGGCGTCGCCGACAAACGGCGCCAGCGCCGCGCGCGACATCGATCGGAGCGCTGAGCTCACGCTGTCGGCAAAGCCCGGTATCAGCGCGACATCCACCACTTCAATGTCGGAGAGCCTTCCGTCCTTGTGGGCAGTCGCGTACGCAACGGCTCCCATGCTGAGAATTCCGCCGATGCACCGCGAGCCGAGCGAGTCGCAAGGCGGTGAGCCCATGACCACGCTCAATGCCATCCGTGGCGGAACCTTGAGCTGCGAGCGGAGCTCCTCGGCGAGCAGATTGTCAAAATCGAGCGGTAGCGTCGCCTCTTGATCCTGCGGCGTCACGGTAAGCTTGACCACCGCCGAAATCGTGTCAGCCGTGTGCAGGGTATCGAGACAGGTGGAACGCTGGGCAGCGCGACTCGAGGGGAGTTCACCCTTAGAGCGAGGATTCGTTGCGCAGCCGGTTGGGAACAGGAGCGATTCCAGAACCATGGCAACGGCAAGTATTTGTCTTCCGTTGCGGCTCAATAATGTCTCCTGGATTGCAGGGCGGCTAAAACCCGAGGTACGCCCTCACGCGCGGCTCCATCTTCTCGGGTGTCCAGAAAGGCATCCAGACCAGGTTTACTTCGACCTTCTCCACACCCGGCAGCGACATCACTTCCCTCTCAGCGTTCGTCATCAGCTCGGGTCCGGATGGACACGCCGGAGATGTGAGCGTCATGTCGACCTTCACGGTCGTCCCATCGACCGCAATGCCGTAAACGAGGCCGAGGTCGATGATGTTTAGCTGGAGATCCGGATCTTTGACGCGTCGCAGCGCCAGCTTGACCTGGTCCTCGGAGACCACTCCGGAAGTCGGCGACGATTCGCTCGGAGCCGGGATAGGGGTGGTTGCTGATTCGTCGCTCATTACTGACCTCACGCTGATGACGAATAATTGCCCGGTTGCACTCGCTGAAACAAGAGAGGGCGCCAGTCCGGGTTTGGCGACCGACTAAGCCGTCGCCCCCGAAAGGCGCCCCGTTCAAGGTTACCGAAGCGACGATCAGCGCTTTTTCTTCGCGCTCTTTCTCGCCGTTGTTTTCCTGCTCGAGCTGCTCTTTTTCGCGGAGCTTGCGCGGCTTCTCGAGGTAGCGCTCGCGATGGTATGGTGCCGTGACGAGCTATGCCGCCGGCGCGAAGCGCGCGGGGGTGGAGGGTTCCATCCGACTTCGCGGTCCGCACGAAAGCTCCGCGATCCCGAGGCGACCTTGGGCCCGTCGAGCACGGAGAGAACGGCGGCGTCCGACAAGTCGGAGCGAACATCGGAGATGACTTTGGCCGGCCGCAGTGCACGGGCGGCGTGCACACGGTTGGTGAGAAGGATCACGAACATCTCGCGCTCGGGATCGATCCACATTGAGGTCCCGGTGAATCCGGTATGACCATACGCCGTCGGTCCAAGGAAGCGGCCCGAGCCGTAGTCTCCTTCCGCCGTGTCCCAGCCGAGCGCGCGGTGGCCGAATGCGCGTGAGGTGAAGAGATCGACCGTCTGTTTGCTTACAATCTGAACGCCGTTGTACTCACCACCATTGAGCATCATCTGCGCGAAGACCGAGAGGTCGGCGGCAGTACTGAAAAGCCCAGCGTGTCCGGCGACTCCACCGAGGGCGTATGCGTTCTCGTCGTGAACTTCGCCCTGGAGGGGATAACCGCGGGGAGGGGTCACTTCGGTGGGAGCGATGCGACTGCGGAGAGTATCTGACGGGCGGTACATGGTCTCATTCATTCCCAGCGGCTCGAAGACGCGGCGCGTCAGGAATTTGTCGAGTGGCTCCCCGGCAACAACCTCGACCAACAGACCCAGAACGTCGGCGCCGAGATCGGAGTAGATGTACTGGGCGCCGGGTCTGCCTTCGAGAGGCGTGCTCAGAACGAGGGCGCGAGCTTCGAGCGGTGTCTGGGCAATGCGCCAGATGTCTCTGCCAGCGGGAAGTCCGGAGGTATGCGTCAGGAGCTGGCGGATGGTGACTCTGTCCTTGTCGCCGCCGCCGAAGGTCGGGATGTAGTTCACCACCGGATCATCGAGCCCGATCTTCTTCTCGTCGAAGAGAATCATGATCGCCGTCGTGGTGCCGACGACTTTGCTCAGCGATGCAACGTCGTAAATCGTGCGCTGCGCATCGACGGGTGCGCTGCTGGCGCTCCAGGAGAGCTTGCCGAAGCCTTTCTCGTAAACCGCTGCTCCCTTTCTTCCCACGACGACCGAAGCGCCGGGATAGCCTCCGGCCTTGATTCCGCGCTCGATGACGCGCTCGATGGCAGCGAGGCGACTGCTGGACATGCCGACGTCAGTCGGTGACTTGACTGGCAAGCCATCGCCCGCTCGGGTCACCGTCAGAGCGGTGAGAATTACTCTAAGCAACGCTAACTCCTTGGACTACCTTAATTTGTACTGACCGCTAGAGCTTTAGTTCCGACCCGACCGGGCTGAGCCCTTTGCAACTCCGCGGAATGGCGAGGCGTACAGTTGCAAACGATTCCGCAGAGGGAAGGTCACCGTGGTTTTCGAGGAAACTTCCGATACATGTGGCGTGACTAAACAAGAGTCCGAGATGCCAATCGATCAACTCGACCTCAAGCGTGCGATAGCTGGCGATGAGAGGGCGATGCAGCGGCTTTGGTCGCGGCATGCTCCCCATATCGATGCGGTCGTACGCAGGTTGTGTGGCGATCCGGAGTTAGCCGCCGACATCTCGCAGGAGGTCTGGATGCAGATCTTCAGAGCGCTCCCGAGCTATCGGGGGGACTCGCAGTTCGGAACATGGGCCCATCGAATCGCAGTGAATCGTACTCTCAATGCTTTACGCAAAATAAGGCGTATCGCGAAAATTGAAACAGAAATCGAAGACGACTCCGCGATGGTCGAGCAGGATACCGACCGGACCTTCACTGCCGAATCGATCGACCAGGCGATGACGAAGCTGTCGCCGGGGGCAAGAGCGGTGTTCGTGCTGCACGATGTGGAAGGGTACACGCACGGAGAGATCGGAGAGGAGCTCGGAATCACGCCAGGCGGATCGAAATCTCAATTGTTCAAGGCGCGCGCCAAGCTACGCAAACTCCTGGCGCATTTAGTCGATGAATCACCAACTGTCGTAGCAAAGGGGAAAGGATATGTCGCACCTGTCTGAAGACGAACTCGATCAGATCATCGCCAAGGAGCGCCTTCGCGATCAGGCGCCGCTCAATGAATGGCGGACGATCGCCGCGCGGGCGCGAGAGGAAGGTCTCATTCGAGAATCCTCGTCGTCGCGGATCTGGGTCTCGAGCCAGCCGTGGCTGCAGGCAGCGGCGGCCGTGGTGCTGCTTCTCGGAGGGATCGCGATTGGCCGAACGACGATGTCGATTCCCAGCGACTCTCAGAGCGGGATGACCAACGTTGCAGCGCGGGCGCCTGGCCAGACCGCTCCCCTGAGCGGGACGGGTACGGAATCCACCTCCACCGCGAGCGGCGCTACCTTCGCGTCGGTCAACGAAGCCGCCGCGACCCTCGATCGTGCGGTTGAAGAATACCAGCGTGCGTCGCAGTTCCTGGCGGTCAACAACGCGTCGCCAGACAGCAGAGACAGCACCGTGATCTATTCCAAGCGTGCGGCGGCCCTCGACAAGATCGTCGACGCGACAGAGCGCGCCCTGCAAACCGCCCCGCAGGATCCGGTGCTCAATCAGTACTACCTGGCGACAATGGGTGCCCGGGTGGCGACACAGCAGATGGCCGCTCGTCCGGTCGCATTGAGGGGGTTCTAGGCAGATGGTTAGGGGCGAGGGAATGGTCATTTCGAGACGCGGCGCTGTGTTCGCAGCGGTGCCGTTCGTTTTTCTGGTCGCGACGTTGGGCGCGCACGCTCAGCAAACCAAAACGCTGATCGTGCAGCCACCAACCGGCTGGTTTGGGGTGAGGATCTCGGATCAGGCGCTGGTCGACGAGCGCGGCAACGCGTTTTTCGACTCGTACCCGGTCGTTACCGGCGTCGATTCCTCCTCACCGGCGGCCAGAGCCGGAGTGCGCGCCGGTGACGAATTGGTCTCGTTCAACTCGCACGACATGCGGGGCGGGTCCGTGCAGCTCACGAAATGGCTCAAAGCGGGCGCTCCGTTCGTCCTGAGGATCCGCCGCAACGGCGCGACTCGCGTCGTCAGAGGAACGCTGGGCAAACGCCCCGAAAACTGGGAGCAGAACATGGTCGTCCAGCTTTCGACGCCTGAGATAATCCAGGGGCAGACGGGGTCTCTCGCCCACCCGCCAATGCAGTCGATTGGAATGATTCGGCGTCGAATGCCTACGCCGGAGCCGCTGCCAGCGGTCCTTGGTCCCGCGCTCGGGTACGGAGCGGGCGTCTATCCGTTTGCGGGAGCCGAGTTCACGGCGCTCAACGCCGATCTCAGCGAAGTGCTTGGCGTGGAAGCGAAAGGCGTCTTCGTGACGAACGTCATCGAGGGATCACCGGCGCGGGACGCTGGGCTCCGTGGTGGGGACATTATTCTCAAGGCGGACAGCATCAAGGTCGAGACTCCGATCGATCTCGTGCGAGCAATCAGGATCGCCGACGACAACGATCGGACGGTCGCCTTGCAAATCGTGAGGAAGCACAAGCAGCAGTCGTTGACGCTGCGCTGGTAGCGTAGTAAGGCGGTCTGTCCGGCGGGCGGCGGGGCGCTCAGTCTGGAAGCTTCCGCGCTTCCGGTATGAGCGAGGCGTGGATAGAGAGGGCCGCTACGGTGCCGCTTGCCGCCGCAACGATGCCGAGTTGCGGGCCCGGCACAATGTCACCGGCAGCGAAGACGTTTTTCACCGACGTGTGATTGTGCTCGTCGATGACGAGGCGACCCTGGGCATCGCGCGTGCATCCGAGCTGCGCGCCGAGGTCGTCGGCAGGGTACTGGCCAATCGCGAAGTAGAGACGCTCGCAGTCGAGCGACATCCCTCCCTCGAGCTCGATTCCGGCAATCTCTCCCTCTCTCGAGAGCGCGCATTTGATCGGCGCGTCCAGCACCGGGATGTTCAATGCCTTGAGCTGATCGAGCAGCGTTTGCTGCATGTCCGGAGGCTCTCCATTCGTGCAGATCACGATCTGCCGCGTCCATGTAGTCAGAGCGAGCGCCATCCCTATCGCCTTGCGCCCCTTTCCCACCACGACGGTCTTTTTGTCGCGCGTCTCGTAGCCGTCGCAGTCGGGACACACGTGCACGGTCTCGCCGTAACACTTGTCGAGACCCGGAATCGGCGGCCACAAATCCTTGATGCCGATCGCGAGCAGCAGTCGACGTGCCTCGACCATCTTCCCGTCGCGCACGCAGATCACGAACAGCTCACCCGTCTCGTTGATTGCCGTATCGACGACACCGCGGACGAATTCGACGCCGTACTTTTCGCTTTCCGCCCGTCCAAGCGCTCGCAATTCCGGAGGTCGGATTCCCTGGTGTCCGAGATAGCCATTGATGCCGCGCGTTTCCCAGTTCCGCGGATCACCCGAGTCGACGACGACAACTTTGTGGAGGTAGCGCGCGAGCCAGAGCGCGGCTGAGAGTCCAGCGGGTCCGCCGCCGACGATCGCAACGTCATAGCGATCTGAAGACATGTCGGGCGCGGGTGCAAGTTCGATTCCTTGCGCCGAGTCGGGATTAGATTAGTAAGACCACATCAATCTTTCCGAATCAAGATGAAGATTGCGATCCTCGATCCCGCGAGCGGCATCGCTGGAGACATGTTCATCGGTGCGCTCGTCGACAATGGGCTCGACCGGGCTTGGCTCGAGCGACTTCCCTCCGCGCTCGGACTGGACGGGGTCGAAGTCAGAATCGCGGACGTTCACCGCGCCGGAATCAGGTGCATCAAAGTCGATTTTGACATTCCGCCACAGCCGCACGGGCGAGCGGTCTCCGAAATCCACCGGCTGATAGACGCAGTCAGAATTCCTGAGACGGTTCGGCGATCTGCCCACGGCGCGTTCGAGGCGATCGTCACCATCGAGAGCGCTATCCACGGGGTGGCTCCCGAGGAGCTCCATCTCCACGAAGTCGGCGCCGTCGACGCGATTCTCGACATCGTCGGTTCGATCTGGGGTGTCGAGCTTCTGGAGATCGATCGCATCTACAACACCAGGGTCGCCTTGGGAGACGGATCGGTCAAAACCGCGCACGGGATCCTGCCCGTGCCGGCCCCGGCAACGATTCGCCTCCTCGAAGGGTTCAGCGTCCATCATGGACCACCGGGTTCGGGAGAGCTCACGACTCCTACTGGTGCCGCCCTCCTTCGCGTTCTGTCGAAGGGTGCGCCACCACACGAATACGTCCCGCTGCGCAGCGGTTACGGGGCCGGGACGCGCGACATCAACGGACAGCTCAATGCGCTACGAATGATTGTCGGCGAGGCAGAGCTCGATCATCACGACCATCGTCACCATCATCACGAGCACGTGCACACCGAGCACCTGCACGTGCTAAGCGCGGACATCGACGACATGTCACCGGAGGAGCTGGCGGGTGCCGCCGACATCCTCCGCGCTGAAGGCGCGTTGGACGTCGTGCTGCTCCACACCACCATGAAAAAGGGCCGACTCGGCACACGGGTCGAAGCGCTGGTGCAAACTTCGGATCTCGCCCGAATGGAGGAAAAGATTTTCCTCCAGTTCACGACGCTTGGCGTCAAGACATTCGATGTCGTACGCAACGCCCTCGTGCGTCAATCGCGGCTCGTTCGCTTCGACGGGCGTGACATCCGCGTCAAGGTTGCGACTCTTCCGGACGGCACACAAAGGGCGAAGCCGGAGTTCGACGATCTCAAGCGCGTTGCCGAGGAGACGGCGCGCCCGCTCTCGGAGATCAGGTCGGAGGTGATGAGCGCGCTGACCGAAAGCGGGCGTGCGCCATCTGCCGATCGGAGAGAATAGGTTGGAGCCCGGGCAAAGACTCACCGCTGCGATACGCGCCGCTGCTCGTGACCGTGTCGCGTATGTCTGCTACTCGGGGGGAATCGACTCTACTGTCGTTCTGGCCGGCTCTGTGCGCGCTGGAATCGAGACGGTTGCTCTCCTCGGCGTCAGTCCTTCCCTCGCTGCCGCGGAGCGCGACGACGCGCATCGTATCGCACTCGAGATCGGCGCGCGCGTCGAGGAGGTCGAGACGAACGAGATGGACTTCGCCGGCTATCGAGCGAACACAGGCGACCGCTGCTACTACTGCAAATCCGCGCTCTACGACACGGTTCGCTCGCTCGCCGCGACGCGAAGCTCCGCGGAAGTGATCTTCGTTGGAACGCATCTCGACGACCTCGGTGAGCATCGGCCCGGGCTCCAGGCAGCGATGGAGCGCGGCGTCGTCGCGCCACTCGTCGACGCGGGATTCAACAAGGCGGACGTCCGCGCCCTCGCACGCGAGTGGAATCTCTCGAACGCCGAGAAGCCGGCGGCGCCGTGCCTGGCGAGCAGAGTGCCGGTAGGCATCGAGGTCACGCCGGAACGACTTGGCCAGATCGAAGCCGTAGAGGAGTTTCTGCGCTCGCACGATGTCTGGCCGGCGCGCGCCCGATGGCACGACGCTGTCGTCAGGCTCGAGATCCCCCCGACGATGTTCGAACGGGTGGTCAGCGATCCATTCCGCGAAGAACTGCGCCTGGCTTGCAGGAAGGCAGGGTTCAAGTTCGTCGCTCTCGATCTGGGCGGGCTCCAGAGCGGAAGCCTGTCGCTTCCATTGGTGACGTCGTGACGCAAGTTCGCTGGGACCAGGATCGCGAGTCGCGAACGGGGGTTCCCGAAGTAATCTTCGGACCCGGCAAGACGAGCGCGCATCTGCGGCAGCTCTTCGAGAATACGAGCGAGCTGCGCATGGCGTCTCGTCTGAGCGAGGAACAGATGCAGGTGCTCAGCGACCTTGCGACCATCTATCCGGAAGCGCGAATGGCCGTGCGCAATCCGCGCGAGAAGAGGGTCATGCCTGTCGTCCCGGTCATCACCGCTGGAACCGCCGATATCCCGGTTGCACTCGAGGCTGCGACTACTCTCGATGCAATGGGAGTTCCAACTGCGACGCATTTCGACGTCGGAGTTGCCGGAATCCATCGCCTTCAATCCATTCTGCCGGAGATTACCGGTGCTCGCGTCTGCATCGTCGTCGCCGGAATGGACGGGGCGCTGCCGGCCGTTGTCGCCGGGCTCGTGCGGTCACCGGTGATCGGTGTTCCGACATCGATCGGAACTGGCGTTGCACAAGGCGGAACGGTAGCGCTCAACACCATGCTCGCGAGCTGCAGCCCCGGTGTTGCAGTAGTGAACATCGACAATGGATTCGGCGCCGCGTGCCTCGCACTAAAGATCCTCGGAAGCGAGAGACCCGACTAGCAAAGCGATCCTCCAGGACAAAGTGGGCATATTCTTGCCCGAACCGGCTCGATTAGGATTATGAATCGACTCTCGCGGAGATTCCGGTATGCCCATGACTGAAGCCATCGACTCACAACTACTCGATGTCGGTCTCCTTCTCGTCCGCCTGGTTTTTGGGCTCGCTTTCGCGGCTCATGGCGCGCAAAAACTCTTTGGCTGGTTTGGCGGCTATGGATTGGCCGGAACGGGTGGGTTCATGGAATCGCTCGGATTTCGTCCAGGCAAGACCTTCGCGACGGCGGCCGGGCTCTCCGAGTTTTCCGGCGGACTTCTACTCGCACTCGGATTTCTGGGTCCTGTCGGGCCGGCGTTGATCCTGTCGGTGATGGTCGTTGCCGTGATCACCGTACACGCCAAGAACGGCTTCTTCGTCTCGAACAACGGAATCGAGCATCCGCTGATGTGCGCGACGGCCGCCGTTGGGTTAGCTCTCATCGGACCAGGGCGCTACTCGGTAGATGCCGCGCTCGGGACCAACCGCTTTGAGACGCCAGGCATCACGTGGGTCATTCTCCTCATTGGCCTGGTCGGGGGGCTTGGGAATCTCGTGCTGCGTCGGCCGGGCTCGACTCCGCCAAAGGTATAAGCGAAAAGAATCCGCACGATGACTGAAGCGGCGCTGGGCAATGGAGCGGGTCCCGCCGCGCTCGGCCGTCGTCAGATACTGGTCGCATTCAGCGGGCTCGTGCTCGCGATGCTCCTTGCCGCGCTCGATTCGACGATCGTGTCGACTGCTCTGCCGACGATCGTCAGCGAGCTTGGCGGGCTCGAGCACCTGGCGTGGGTGGTCACAGGCTATTTGCTTGCGCAAACAATCGTCACACCGATCTACGGCAAGCTCGGCGACCTCTACGGCCGGAAGATCGTCCTGCAGTCGGCGATCGTGCTTTTTCTCGTTGGTTCGGCTCTGTGCGGATTGAGCCAGAACATGACGCAGCTCATTCTGTTCCGCGCGGTGCAAGGGCTCGGCGGCGGCGGTCTGATCGTCACGACCCAGGCAGTCGTCGGCGACATCGTGCCGCCTCGCGACCGTGGCCGCTACCAGGGAATTTTCGGCGCCGTGTTTGGGCTTTCCAGCATCGCTGGTCCGCTGCTCGGTGGCTATTTCACGACGCATCTGTCGTGGCGCTGGATTTTTTACATCAATATTCCGGTAGGGATCGGCGCGCTCATCGTGCTGGCGGCGACGCTTCCATCGGCGTCGCGGCGCGTCGCACGCGCGATCGACTATATCGGCGCCGGACTGCTCGCGATTGTGCTGAGCAGCATCACGCTTCTTTCCGACCTCGGCGGGACTGCATACCCATGGTCGTCGCCGTTGCTGATAGGATTGATAGTTGTCGCGTTGCTGTCGCTCGTGCTGTTCGCGTTCGTCGAGCGCAAAGCGACCGAGCCGGTACTGCCACTCCACCTGTTCCGGCAGCAGACCTTCGTGGTCACATCCGCGATTGGATTGATCGTCGGCTTCGCCCTATTCGGATCGGTGACGTACTTCCCCTTGTACCTGCAAGTCGTGAAAGGTGTCAGCCCCACTGGATCGGGAATGCAAATGGTACCGATGATGGGGGGAATGCTGGTGACATCGATCATGTCCGGACAACTGATCAGCCGTACCGGACGCTACAAAATCTTTCCAGTGCTCGGCACCGCAGTGATGACAATCGGCTTGTTCATGCTGTCGCGACTGACTCCCGGGAGCAGTAATGCGACCGCGTCGTTGCTGATGCTCGTACTCGGTGTGGGGCTCGGAATGGTGATGCAGGTTCTGGTAATCGCGGTGCAGAACGCCGTCGACTACCGTGACCTGGGCGTGGCGACGTCAGGTGCAACGCTGTTCCGGCTGATTGGTGGATCGCTCGGCACGGCGATACTCGGCGCGATCTTCGCCGCGCGGCTGAGCGCGAATCTGGACCGTCTGCTTCCAGCCGCCACCTCCCGCGCGGGCGCCGCGCACAACATGAGTGTCCAGGGACTGATGCGTCTTCCGGCCGTCGCGCGCGCCGCGTATGCCCAGGCATTCACGACATCGCTTGGAACGGTATTCTTCGTTGCAACCATCGTATGCACAGTCGGATTCATTCTTACCTGGCTGCTGCCCGAACGGCCCCTTCGAGCAACTGTCGCCGCCGGTGCGCGTGACGTCGGGAACGAGGCCGGCGAGACCTTTGCGCGGCCGGCGGATGTGACCGACGTAGCGGCACGTTTGTACGCCGTGCTCTCTTCGCTCGCCGATCGCGATGTCCAGCGCGCGCATATAGAGCAGATCGTGGCGCGCGCTGGAGAGAATCTGACGCCGCTCGCGGCCTGGCTGCTTGTTCAGGTGGAGCGTGAGCCAGCGACGTCACCGTTCGAGATCGCGCGGAGTAGTGGAGTGGCCACGGAGCGTGCGCAAGCTGCACTTGAGGAGTTGCGGCGACGGGGACTGGTTACAATCCCGCGCGCGAATTCAGCTGCGCACTCCGAGCTTACTCAAACGGGATGCGAGACCCTCGGCCGTCTCGTTGCCGCGCGCCGCGCCCATCTGGCGGAGCTGGCCGAAGAGTGGGATCCTACACACGAGAACGACGCCGTGAGCTATCTCCGCGCCGCCGTTCAGGACCTCGTCCCCGATGTCAGACAGGTGAGCTGAAGGCGGAATCAGGTGGACATCAACCAGGTACTCGCCGGCTGGGACAACTTTTACGTGATCGTCGGATCGTCTGCCGGTGCTCTTACCGGGTTGATGTTCGTCGTCATCACGCTAACCAAAGAATCGAGAGCGAGTACCGACCCCGAGACCGGCGTCGATGCATTCGCGAGCCCGACGGTCGTGCATTTCTGCCTGGTGTTGCTGATCGCGGCCATTCTCAGCTCGCCGCACCATACTCCCGCCACCGTTTCCATTTCCGTTGGAACCGTGGGCATCGGCGGCCTCGGATATTCCGTCCTGGTCATTCTGCGCATTCGTAAAGTGAAAGCATACGCGCCGGTCGGCGAGGACTGGCTGTGGCACGTGTTCTTTCCGCTTATTGCGTACGGCACTCTCGTCTGGGCGGCAGTCATGTTGTGGCGCGGCTCCAGCGTCGGTCTGTTCGCTGTTGCCGCGACAGCGCTCTTGCTGCTCTATACGGGAATCCACAACGCTTGGGACACCGCGGCATGGATGGCGACGCATCCTAACGAGCCCGCAGCGGGCAGCGAATCAGAGTGATTCGGTTCGACGGTTAATGCATCCATACGAAATGAAAACGCCGGCGCTCAACGAGCGCCGGCGTTTTGCTTTTTCCTGGACGCGATCGCTCAAATGCGACCGCGCAGTGCTCAAGCCCGGCTCTTGGCCAGATCTCTCACCGTCGCGGCGATCGCCTGAACGCGGGCAGGGTCTGATGCCTTGCGCGCATCCTGATCGAGTGCCGCCGCCATTCGCGTCAGCGCCGCGCGCTGGCTCGCGCCCTTCAGTTTCTCCGCACGTGCGAGATCGCGCGCGATCGTTGTGGAACGCTCGCGAGAAATTCCGTTCTCTCGCACCAGCTGGTCGAGATACGCTCGCGCCACGACGAAGCTGGCAGGCCAGACGAACTTCGGCTGGTTCTGCGGGTTGAACACGTCGAAGTGGACGAGCTTCGCCGCGTCGATCTCGTTTTGCGACAGCTGATCACTCGGCTTCAGGTCGAGGACGTCGAGGCCGCGATCGATTTCCGAAGCATAGATGTGGCCGTTGTACCAGTACGTCCCCCAATCGCCACCCAATATCAGCTTCGTCGAATCCATCGGACCGCGATCGAAGAACGCAATTTCCTTCGCATGCGCAGGGTCGGTGAAATCAAATACCGAAACTCCACCCTGATACCAACCCTGAACCATTATGTCCCGACCGGGCACCGGAATGAGCGAGCCGTTGTGCGCGACGCAGTTTTCCTGTTCGGTCTGAGCGACGGGGAGCTTGTAGTAACCGGCGGGAGTAAGGTTGTTGCCCGATCGGGTGAAGATCGCATCGGCGCCCCAGGTCGGCTTGTCCGTTGCGCGACAACGTGGCGCCATGCCGCCGCCCCATTCATCGCTGTACAGGACCGTTGTGCCGGCGTTGTTGAACGTCGCGGAGTGCCAGTACGCGAAATTCGGATCGATGACTGCGGCGACGCGCTTTGGATTGGCGGGATCCCGAACGTCGAGCAGGATTCCGTTACCCGAGCAGGCACCCGCTGCAAGTCCGATCGCAGAATAGACCGTAATGTCGTGACATTGGTTTGTCTCTGAGGTTGTCTGCGTTCCCTCGCCGTGCGCGCCCCCTTTCCAGAGACCCGCGATCGCTCCCGACGAATCGGCGAAGATCCGCGGAGAGTTTACGATCCGGGCATTCTGCGGAGCCGCGAGCGGCACCTTGATGATGTCGATTCGGAACAGCGATGTCGTAGTATCCGACAAGGATGCGCCGCGCGCACAGCCCGCCAGCTCGGAGCCCGATCGAACCGGTCCGGTTCCGGAGACGTAGATGTAAACGTTCGCCGGATCGTTGGGATCAGTCACCAGCGTGTGCGTGTGCGAGCCGCGGCATGTCTGAACGGCGGCAACCTGCTTCGGATGATCCATGTCGGTGACGTCGAAGATCCGGATACCGCGGAATCTTTCGGCGCTTACGGTGTCGGCGACTCCCTGTGTTCCGCAGTCAATGCGTCCGCGCGTTTCCTCCACCGAGAGGAAGAGCAGATTCTTGTAGACGGACGGATCGCCCTGACCGCCAGGGCAAACCAGTGAAAAACGAAGCTTCGGGCTAGCTGGGTTGGAAATGTCCCAGACTTGATAGCCGTTGAATCCACCCTGAAAGGCGTAATTGCCGGTGAACGCGAGATCACCGTTGAGGAATCCGAAATCCCCAGGGTCCCTGGTGTTCAAGAAGTTCTGAGGCTTGGCACCATGACCGATCAACTGAAGGTTGCGCGCAACCTCGCCCGCGTCGTTCCAGCCGGGCCGCAGTCCGATGCGCGGATCAGCGTGGCCCGTGCTGGCGTTATCGCTTTGCGCGGCCGCGCTAGTCGCCGCTGCAACAGATACAACGACGATGGTCAGGTGTCGGAGGTAGTGAGATGCCCTTTGGATCAACAAGGGCAGGATCGTCGAGCTCGATGTCATGGAGTTCTCGCTGATTGTTTTTGAGAGTGTCGTGCCGCGGATAGGAGATGCTCAGCGCGGCGGAGTAGCGCCAGAGGGTCCGAGCGTGGCGAGCAATGCGTTCATGCGAGCGATTTCCGCGCGCTGATCGGTGTCGACCTCGGCGGCGAAACGGAAAACTTCCGGTTCCTGTCCGGAAGCAGTGGTACCAAGTAGCTGGGCCACCATCACCAACGCCCCTTCGTGGTGGCGGATCATGTCACTGAGGAAAAGTTTGTCGAAGTCGGTGCCTCGCGCCTTGGCGAGCTCCGCGAGCTGCTCCGGAGTGAGCATGCCCGGCATCAGCGTGTCGGACATTGACATGCCGGGCATGTTCATGTGACCGGCAACAGTGGGGCTGTGCGTCGCGTCGATGGCGGGAACCTGTTGATGACGGTCCCGCAACCACTGCTGCATCAATTTGATCTCATCCTTCTGGGAAACTTCGATTCGTTCACCGAGCAGCCGGATGTCGCGACGGTCCGTTCGATCCGGGATCAGAGCAGTCATTGCGAGAGCCTGCGCGTGATGTCCGATCATGCCTTGCATGAAGCGGACGTCGGCGGGGGT
>DASWDV010000085.1:0-2886 GCA_036395075.1 Gemmatimonadaceae bacterium
CCTAGCGCGTGCTGCTCGTAGTACCACGCTCCGTCGTTTCGCTTCATTACAGAAGGATCTCGCGTGATCCCATGGCTACGAAAGAGTTTTAGCCTTTCGTACAGAATCCGGTCGTTGGTGGTGACCGCGCCGCCTTCCCCAGTGGTGATGTGCTTAACCGGGTGGAAGCTGAAGACGCACAGATCACTGTGCTGGCAGGCGCCGACGGTCCATTGCGACTTGTTCTTCTTGCCGTACTTTGCGCCGAGCGCGTGCGCTGCATCCTCGATGACAATCCAGCCGCGTTCTCGCGCCACCGCCGACAGCCCTTCCATGTCGCAGACGTGACCGCACATATGCACGGGCACTAATGCTCTGACCTTCTTCGATCCCGCTGCGGCGAGCGTCTTCGGCGTCATCAGCGGCGCGGCGTCATCGACGTCAACGAATTCCACGCCGCCGCCGAGGTACAACGACGCGTTGCCCGTTGCCACGAACGTGATTGGCGGAATCAGGACTGACTTGTCCGGTCCGATATCGGCGGCAAAGTAGGCGGCGTGCAGCGCCGATGTGCCGCTGTTCACGGCGACGGCGTACTTCGCTCCGACTTGCTTCGCCAGACGCGCCTCGAATTCCTCGACAAGGGGACCCTGTGTGAGCATCGGCCGGCGCAGTGCTGCGCTCACCGCTGCGATGTCGTCTTCGTCGATTTCCTGGCGGCCGTAGGGAATCACCTTCACTCCATGTCCAACGTCTTCAGTAGCTCGCGCACCTGTTTCACCGAAAGACGGTCCGGATTGTTCTCGCTGGTATAACTGAAACCATCGGGAACCGGCGATCCCTCGGAAATCAGGTTTCCATCCCACCACGGAAACTCCGGCTCGACTACGTAGTAGCTCCCCATGTCGCGTGTCCGACGCGCATCGTCAGAGCCGATCATCAGCTCGTGCAGCTTCTCGCCAGGCCGAATGCCGATCGTCTCCTTCTTGCACTTCGGCCCAATTGCTTCGGCGAGAGTCAGAATATCGGTCGCCGGAATCTTCGGCACGAACAGCTCGCCACCGTGCATTCTGTCGATGGCGCCGATGACGAATCGCACGCCCTGCTCAAGCGTGATCCAGAATCGGGTCATGCGCGGATCGGTAATCGGGATGGTTCCCGTTTTACGCACAGATCGAAAGAACGGAACGACGGATCCGCGGCTGCCAACGACGTTGCCGTAGCGAACGACCCCCATCCTCAGGTTACGCTGCCCCGCGTACGAATTGCCGGCGATGAACAGCTTGTCCGAGCAGAGTTTTGTCGCACCGTAGAGATTAATCGGATTCGCAGCCTTGTCGGTGCTGAGCGCGACGACTCTCGTGACGTCGGTCGAGAGCGCAGCCTCGATGACGTTCTGAGCGCCAAGCACGTTGGTCTTGATGCACTCGAATGGATTGTATTCGGCCGCCGGTACGTGCTTCAGAGCGGCGGCGTGAACGATCACGTCGACTCCCTCGCATGCGCGCTTCAGCCGCTCGAGATCGCGAACATCTCCGAGAAAGAAGCGAATCCGATCGTCTTCGATCGTCTGCGCCATCTCATACTGCTTCAGCTCGTCGCGACTGAAGACGATGACCTTATGCGGCTCGTGCTCCGCGAGCACGGTACGTATGAACTGCGTCCCAAACGAGCCGGTTCCACCGGTCACGAGGACAGTCTTGTCTTTAAGCATTAGGTTGAATCGGTCGGCCTCAGCCCGTGCCTCGCGCCAATCGTGAATGGGCTGTGCAACTTGCCGTGGTGAAAGTTTGCAGTCAACCCCGCGAGTAGTAGAGAAAGCCTTCTGCCTCTCTCACCAACTGCATGCCGACGAATTCCGCGATTTTCGCGGAGCTTGCGTTGTCTTTCCGCACCTCAGATTGGATTGGCCCCTCGAGCTCACGAACGAATTCCGCGACCATGCGCTTTCCAATCCCGCGTCCCCTTGCCTCCGGCGCCACCGTCCAGGACAACTCGTGCACGCCGTCGACGTAATCTGCTCGCACAACGCCAACGGAACACCCACTCTGCTCCACGACTCGCAGCTTTCTGGTTGCGGACTCGAGGGATTTCGCCAGCCATTCCAGATGCTCACGCTTCGTAACGGGCGCGGTCTCTCGACTGGCCCGCCTGGTCTCAGGATCGTTACGCCATCTCAACAACGTCTCAGCGTCCGCAAGAGTCGCGGGACGCAAAACAAAATCACTGGAAGAGACGCGACTCATCGCGATGCGCCGGCGATGGCGTTACGCACAAAATCCCTCACACGTCCAGCGCCGTTTTCAATGGCAGGCAACCGTCGTGCGCCGCCGAGAGCTGCCGCCAGCCGTTCACGCAGTACACGCTCTTCAACATGAGTTGCGTCGATTCCGGGCGCACCGCTCGCCACGGCCCACTCGAAGATTCTTGACTGGTTGCCTGCGAGGAGCAGCATCACGACTGGAATTCCGGCCATGGCTGCTTCCCATGTCGTCACCCCCGACGCCGTGATCAATCTCTCGCAACGGACGATTCCTGGCCACGGATTCATCTCATCGAGCATGGTCCACTCGCGGGGAACCCAGGAGCCCACGCCAGAAAAAGGCGTAAGTAAAGGTTCGCTCGCCAAATTGGCGAGAGCGCTCTTGACTGGAGCTGGAATAGCGTTACTTCCCCCGAGCATGACAGCAGTTCCATGAGTACCCTTGCGCGTCCACGAAGGAATGTCAGGACGAATCGGCACATACGTGGGCCCGGCAAGCACCTCGCCGTGAAATCCGGGATACATCGCCGCCGAGCCATACGCGTTCGGGTTCCACACAGCATCGAAACCCCCGGCTACGGCGCCGCCGAGATCGTCGACGAGCACGCGAATGTCGAACTGTTTCTCCTTTGCGACTGATGATC
>DASWDV010000086.1:0-4662 GCA_036395075.1 Gemmatimonadaceae bacterium
CGATGAAATTGGCGAGACCACGCCCGCGACTCAGGTAAAACTTCTGCGCGTGCTGCAGCAGCGTGAAGTAATTCCTGTCGGCGCGACGGAAGCGAAGCCAGTGAACGCGCGGGTAATTGCGGCGACTAACCGCGACCTCGAGGAGGAGATCAAGCGCGGCGGGTTTCGAAGCGATCTTTATTACCGGCTGAACGTCATCTCTATCGTGTTGCCTCCGCTCAGAGAAAGACCGGGTGACATCGCTCTGCTCTCCGACGCGTTCCTCAAACGCGCCGCTGAAGTGCGCGGGGAACCACCCCGGACACTCGCTCCTGAGGCTGCCGCGGCTATGCAGTGCTATGCCTGGCCTGGTAACGTACGAGAGCTCGAGAACGCGCTCGAGCGGGCCGCGATTCTGGCGAAAGGAGACACTATTCCTCTTTCGGCGCTTCCCGAACGAGTTGTCGAACCCAAGTCCGATCCGCTGGTGAGCGATGCGGCGCAGGCGAATCCAACGCTCGACACCATCGAGCGCGCCTATATCATGTGGGTCCTGGAGAACGAGGGCGGAAACAAACCGCGTACCGCGGAGGTCCTCGGGATCGATCCCTCGACGCTGTACAGGAAGCTTTCGCGGTACGGATTGCCTACCTGATTGTCGCGACTTGCGAGAGATGTCGCAAAATGCGGTTGTATTCCAGACGGGTTTCCGGGGGCCAATTTCTAACCGCAAGTACGACCATGACTTAGAGTTCTGGCCCGGAGCGGCCCCGCTAGTGCTTTAGTGTGCCCTGCCTCTCCTATGAGGCGTCTATATCGAAGGTGAGGGCAATGGCGCTCACCCCCGTTTTGTCTAACGCTTCAGGAGACACAAATGAGCAACAAAAAGGGTTTTACACTTATCGAGCTTCTAATCGTTGTCGTCATCATCGGCATTCTTGCCGCGATCGCGATTCCGAAATTTGCAAATACCAAGGACAAGGCGTACGTCGCCGCGATGAAGTCTGACCTTCGCAACATGGCGACCTACGAAGAGCAGTATGCTGCCGACAACGGTGGCGCGTACTTCGGTGGAACCGCGACGTCAGCGGCTCCTCTTCAGGGTTTCAGCCCGTCGCAGAACGTGACGGTTGTCGTGACCAACGTTGCCGGCCCGCCGCCTTCGTGGAGCGCGACCGCTACGCACACGCAGTCAGCCAAGGTTTGCGACATGACCAACGGTGTGATTACCTGCACCTGATCAGGCTGACAAGAGAAAAGGGGAGCGGTTTATTCCGCTCCCCTTTTTTTTGCTCGTGATTGGCGTGGTTTTGGTTGCATGCGACGAGCACGCATGACGTGAATAATCCAGACCCTCGCATTATCAGGGAATGCGAACTATCTCACCGATCGCGGGCTACACACTGCTCGAAACCCTTGTCGCGTTGCTGCTCTTTACGATTGGTGGCCTGGCCCTCGCCGGGAGCAGCGCGGTTATCGGCCGCGAGCTGCGCACGAATGCGGTCCGCGAGCGAGCAACACGAATCGCTGCCAACCGCCTCGAGATCCTTGGGGCCCAATGTCGGAATGCCGCGGCTGGAAGCGAGCTCGAGCAACAGATCCGGTCCGACTGGTCGGTGTCGGTCGTCGATAGCGCGCGGGTGCGCTTGCTCGAATCAGTCACGTACATGGCCTGGGGGGGCGCCCGTACGGATTCGTATCGCGCTCTCGTTTCATGCCCGTAGTCTTCATGACCGTGGCAAAACGTGGCTTCACCCTCATCGAGCTCACCGTAGTGTTGGCGATCCTCGGCGTCGTCGGCGGGGCGATCGGCGTAACGCTCTTGCGCCAGCAGCGATTCTATCGAGGGGCGAGCGAGCTGCTTTATGCGCGTGAAGGCGTGCGTGATGCGATGGACGTTTTGTCGACGGACATTCGGGGGCTATCGACCGTCAATACTATCAGGCTTCTGGCGGATTCCGCGATCGAGCTATTCGCCCACATCGGAAGCTCGGTGGTTTGCCAAGTCACGGGTGGAACCGAAATCGGACTACCACCATCGTCACCCGTCGAAAATCCGCTGACGGCCCTCCTTTCAGAGCCCGACACCGGCGACCTCGCGCTCTTCTATAGCGATTCGATTCAGAGCGGAAGCGAATGGGAACGGCATCGAATTGGAGCGTTCACGGGTCGTTCACTCGCGGCCAGCTGTGCTCAATCAACGGCGTTAGGCCGGGGGCAAGATTTCGACGCCGGCGCGACCGGCTTCCAGGTAACGCTCACGACTCCCTTGAGCGCGCACGTCTCACCTGGAGCGCCCGTACGTTTCATCAGGCGCGGCAGGTATAGCCTTTATCGTGGCTCCGACGGCGATTGGTATCTGGGTTATCGTCGGTGCAATGCGATCGGTTCTTCTGTGTGCGGCGCCATACAGCCTCTTAGTGGTCCGTACCGCCAGTATAGCTCCAATCGCCGCCTTACCGGCCTGCTCTTCGAATACTTCGACTCGCACGGGACGCCGCTCGATGGGGGTTCCAATCCGCTGGCGGTGGCGAGAGTCGACATTACAGCCCGAGCCCAAAGCCGGCAGCGCCTGGCCATTGAAGGGAATCCGTGGACGCCGAGCGATTCGGGAACCGTTTCGGTTGCGATGAGAAACCGCTCGCCATGATTGCGCGCCCTTATCGGGGTTCATTGTCCTTTGCGCGCCGGTCCAAGGATCGTAGTCGCAAGGGTTTCGTGCTGGCTGCCGCTCTTCTCGCAACGCTGGTGATCGCGGCGCTCGTGAGTGGAATCTTCTTCGCAGCGACCGAGGAGACGCGAATTGGCGCCGCGTCAGCCGAACGCCAGCTCGCGCTTTCCGCCGCCGAATCGGGAATCGAGGAGACGATCGCCGGGTGGGACGCTGGTGGTACCGACACGATCGCTATCGGGGCGAGTCGATCGTCATCCTTGGACGGTCTCGGAGCGGCGGTCGCTGTGCGCGTTACACGTCTCGATTCGACTATCTACTGGATCGTCGCGTACACGGTCGGACGCGAGTCAGGCGCTGGAGTGACAAGGCGCATTGGAGTGATCGTGAGCGCCCGAACCGGGCTCAATCGTTCGACAACTATCGGCCGAATTCCCGAGCGATCGTGGTCGGAGCTTTTCTAGCGAATGGTAGCCCATCGTTACTTTCGCGCCAATTGAATCGTGTCTTAGTTCGAACGATTGGTGACGGACCTTAAAGGCAGAAGTGCCACGCGGTTGGTCTCCACGTAAATGCAAGCAAACAGGGTTCTTAGGATTTCACGCCTCAAGACGTATAACAATGCGGCGCGGGCCTGAGTAAAACCCGTTTCTTTTTCATTCAAGGGCCGCGATGGCGTTATTTGGCCGGAAGAAGACTACCGTTGGGCTCGACATCGGATCAGGCCTCGTGAAGGTCGCGGTCGTCGATCACTCGAAGTCTACACCAGAACTGGTCAAGGTTGCGATCACTCCGCTCCCCGATGATGCAATCGTGGAGGGCGAAGTGATGGATCCGCATCTGGTCTCGGATGCCATCCGTACAACGATGGAATCCGTTGATGCGAACATGAAAACCGTGGTCGCGGCCGTCGGTGGACGCGACGTCATCATCAAGCGCATCAAGACCGAGCGTGTGAAGGAACAGCAGGCCCGCGAGCTAATGCGTTGGGAAGCCGAGCAGCACGTACCGGATGTCGACTCCGTCGAGCTTGATTTTCAGATCCTCGAAGAGAACGGTAGCGGCAGCAGAGACGAGATGAGCGTTCTCCTCGTCGCCGCCAAGCGAGACCTGGTCGAAGCCAAGCTTCGCATCCTTTCGGAGGCCGGTATCACCCCAATGGGTATGGACGTGGATGCGTTCGCGCTACACAACGCGTTCGAGGTGAATTACCCGTCCGCGATGAGTGGCGCCGTGGGGCTTGTGAACATCGGCCATGAAGTCACCAACATCAATATTCTGGACGACGGTGTTCCTATTCTTACCCGCGACCTGCCGGTGGGCACGCGGCGTCTTCGCGAAGACCTTCAGCGCGAGCACGGCTTGTCGGCGGCGGACGCCGAAGCACTGATCCGAGGCTACGATCGGTCCCCGCAGCTCGATTCGGTGATCGCTCAGCGTACCGAAGAAATTGCGACCGGTCTCGAGCGCGCAATCGCGTTCCTTTCCACCTCGCTCAAAGGCGACGGACAGATGAAGGCAGTCTACACCTGTGGCGGCGGCTCCCGCACGCCGGGTCTTACTGAATCGCTTGGGCAAAGGCTGAAGAAGCCCGTGGAGCTCGCGAATCCTCTCGCCACGATGTCGGTGCGAGAAGGCGCGCTGGAGTCGCTGGTGACCGACGAGGTCGCGCCACTCCTGATGCTCTCCATCGGTCTTGCCCTGCGCAAGAATTGACCCCGGAGTAACGATACCATGATCGAAATCAATCTCCTCCCCGGGGACGGCAAGAAGAAACGCCGCGCGAAATCCACCGTCGCGACGAAGTTCGAATTCAACCTCAAGCCCCCAGCCTGGCTCGCCGGGCTTACCGAGGGAATCACCGACAAGTACATGCTTGGCGCGATAGGCGCGGCTGGACTTTCCGGTGCACTCATAGTTCTGCTGTTCATCAGCCAGACTGCGCGAGCGGCATTGCTGGAGGCGCGGGAGACGAAAGCGGTAAAGGATTCCGCGCAGTTCAGCGCTGTTCT
>DASWDV010000087.1:0-4548 GCA_036395075.1 Gemmatimonadaceae bacterium
CTAACGCTGCAGCCCATCAAATTGAGATGTCGTAGCTTCGGCAGCCGCGCGAGGTGCCGCAACCCGTCGTCGGTGAGACCCTTCGAGCCTTCGAGATCGAGCGCGGTGATGTGATCCAGTCGAGAAAAGCGCTCGAGCAGGGAATCCGTCATCTGGCCACTTGCGCGCAGGCCTTCCAGTCGCGGGTCCTTCATCGCCGCAATGACTTCATCCCAGTCGCGCGACCGCTTCGCCTGTTTCGCTCCCGAGGCGTCGACTGAATAAACAACCACCGATTTGGCGGCGGTCCTCGTCTTGCCCGGCGGTAGTGACGCGGCGAATTCGGTCAGACGCGCCCAGTTCTCAAATCCCTGCGCCCGCGCGACGAGAAACTGCGCCTCGGCGACCGTGATTATGTCCTCGGCCGGATTCTCCGGCTGTTCGGTCTTGCCGAGATCGAGCCGCACATATCGCCGCATTCCATCCCAGGCGCGCATGTGGCCGAAGAAATCCCACACGATCCGCATCGCACCCTGCTCACCGGTAGCGTATGCCCTTACCAACGCGTCGGCGACTAGATCATAGCGACGTATCGGTGCGTCTTTCTCGAGTCGCTGCTTGAGCGCCGCCCATCCTGGAAGACCGAGCTCGCGTGCGAGCGCATGTTGCACGTCGCTCAGCGTTGGTACGTCGGGAGCGTCGGGGAGAACGCGCTGGAGCCGCGCGCGCGCGTTCTCTGAATTCTCGCGGAGCGCCTTCAGCCACCGCTTCGCTTCCCTCTTGAGGTTTTCGAGGGTGGTCCTGGGCGTGACTTGCCTGGGCATAAATCCTCCTCCCATAAAGCCTGGAGTCCGCTGAATGCAGGCTGGAAGAAGGTTCGAGCTAACTGATCCGAACCGACTGGGTGGGAGCGAGCTCCCTTTCCGCGGACAGGTGGCACCCCAATGCGCGCCAGAAAGGATCGCCTCCGCGAACCTTGTTTTCAAGCGGCCGAGGATTTGGCCGCGACTGGACGTAAAGCAGGCTTGACACGTGGGAGGAACGGTTCTAGTTTGAGATGGAAAGCACGCTTTACATGGCACCCACCGTAAAAAACCGAGTCAAAGAGCTTCGTGCAGATCGAGGCTGGACGCAGGAACAGCTCGCGACGGCGGTAGGAGTCTCGCGTCAGAGCATCAATTCGATCGAACGAGACCGCTACGTGCCGAGCCTGGTTCTCGCCCTGACTTTTGCGCGAGTGTTCGGCCGCACCGTCGATGAGATCTTCACGTTGGAGAGAAAGAAATGAACATCCCGATACTCAGCCGGGTGTGGGACGAACGGTTCGCAAGTCACCGCCGCCGGTCAACGAGCCTCGGCGGAATAGCTGGTGGGTTCGTGGCGGTTGGTCTCTTCGCGTATCGCTTTTACGTGGACGGCGTGTGGAGCTGGGATCTGTTCGCAGTCGCAATCACCATCGTGCTGGTCAAGTGGGCAGTGCTCACGTGGTATCTCATAACCGATTGAAAACTGACAGGAGTCAAGAAATGATTCTCAAGAGTGTGGGTCACGATCCGAGAAAGCTGAAGTTGATTGGAATGACGTTCCTGCTGCTGGCATTCGCGTCGAAACTGGTGCGACCGAGCGCGGTGCTCGCAGGCGATGCACTCGATTTCGTGCGCGGACTGCTGTTCGGAGTAGCGATTGGCTTCAGCCTTTGGGCTGTTTACCTGTACGGGCGCCAGCGCCGGCAATCAACGCGAAATTGAGTGGGGGGCTGGATACGCTTTTTACCTCGGAAAAAAGATGACGGCGGCACCGCTTCGGTGTGCCGCCGTTCTCTTCGATCTTGACGGTGTCCTCGTCGACTCAACCGAATGCGTCGAGCGTACCTGGCATCGCTGGGCTGTAGAACACAACCTCGATCCGGCGCGTGTAATAGAGGCGGCCCACGGGCGACGCACGCTCGAAACCATTCAGATCGTGGCGCCGCACCTCGCGATCGGAACGGAAATGGCTGCGTTGGCGGCCAGCGAATCGACGACGACGGAGGGCATCCATGAGGTTCCCGGCGCGCGCGAGCTCCTCGGAAGTTTGCCGCGCAACGCCTGGGCAATCGTCACGTCGGGAGTCCACTCCGTCGCTTCATTTCGCATTCAGTACACGGGACTTCCGTCCCCACTCGTGTTGGTATGCGCCGACGAGATCGAGCACGGTAAACCTGACCCGGAAGGTTACCTCGTGGCAGCGGAGCGACTTGGATTTCCGCCGAATAAATGCATTGTTGTCGAAGACACTCCGCCGGGCATCGAAGCAGCGCACGCGGCGGGCATGCGCGTAATCGCCGTCGTCGGCACCTATCCAGCTGGCGCGCTCTCTGACGCGGAGCTTGTAGTCTCGAGCCTGGCGGAATTACATGCGACTTTTACCGAGCACAGCGGCACGATTGAGATCGGGGCCTAGCGCGGCTGCCCTAGTTGGCGGCGCCGGCGACCCACGGGTCGTCGGCCATCCACGCCTTGTCCAGTCCGAAGAGAAAAACCATGCCGCCATCGGCGAGCTTCGGCAGCACCCGTTGAGCCCGCTGTTGCTCCATCGCGGGACAGCCCTCGCTTCGTCCCGCTCTTGTCGGCGTCACGTACGGGGCGCCGTGCGCCACGACTCCGCGCGCGCCGGCCCTATCGTTGTAGCCGGTGGACACGCCCTTGAGTCGGAGCCCGATCGAGCTGTACATCCTGCCGCCCGTCTTGCCGTGAAATCCGTAGAGACTCTCGGCGACGTACAGGCCGAGTGACGACGCGGCGCTACCGGACGCGTTGGAGAATCGAGTCGGCACGCCGTACTGCGTAGTCGACGACCCGCGTCCATGGGCAACCGTGAACGGACCTTCCAGAATCTGAAGCGCACTCATGTCGAAGACGTACCCGCGCGGTTCAGTGCTTGGCAGGCCGTAGTCAACGAAATACAAGAAAGGCTTTTTCACTTCGTTCGGATGCGTCGCCTTGTAGGCGAAGTAGCTACGGAACGCGGTCTCGAGCGCTTTCGGATGACTCAGCGGTCGCACGGCGGAGGCGAAAGCCGTAAGCGCGGCGGTCGTCTTGGCGGATAGAGCGCCGATTGGCGTGTCGTGGGTCGGGACGACTGAGTCGGCGTGCGGGAGAGCTGACTCTGGATGAAGCACCAGTGAAGTCGCCGCGGACAGAACCGGACCGTTCGCGCTCGCTCCAGGAATGAAGCGCGCGCCGATAAGGAGCACCGCAACAGACCCGATGAATCCGTTCTTCAGATATTTTCGCAGCAGCCCTCGGCGGCCCCCGATCGGTGCAACGGTGTCGGGTCGGAGATCGCGAGCATCAGACGCACGACGACCAGGCGAATTTTCGGAGGGCTGTGTTGGAATATTCAAAGTATGGTTGAGTTGGGTATGGTTGAGTTGGACGGCTCAATAACGGTTGAGCTGCGATGGGAAATGACTTGGCGTCACCGATGACTAGGCGGTGATCATATTCCTACCCTGTAAGACGCAATGCGTGCCTTGGTGTTAAGGAATTATTCGTTGCGGATTCGTCCAATTATTCGCTATGGATTAACGCTGAAAATCGGAGATCCGTCTGCCGCGCGCGTGACCATGGGACTGAAAGGGCCGAGCTCGCTACGGCGCCACCACGCCCCGGTTTTGCGTTTCGTCGCGAGATCCGTAAACCAGTATTGCCACAGTACAGTTCTCACCATTGACGGTGGCTTTCCGTTGAAGGGATCCGCCCTGAACAGCTTCAGCACGCTCGGGCTTCCATCCATTAAACGCTCTTCGGTCAACACCACCCATGGCGACCTCTGCCATGACGCGAGCGAGGCGAACCACAGATTCCAGTCGAAGCGCGGCTGATACGGCGCGTAGAAGCCCGGGCGCTCATAGGGGTTTTGTGGCTTGTACCTGAACGGATAAGGGATCCAGCTCTGCCCATCGTTGCTTCCCTGAAATTCGATTTCGTAACGCGCGGTCGTCATCACCGCGAACAGCCCGTACGCGTTCGCGATCCGGAAGGGCGAGAGGATACGATTGGGAATCGCGAGGAGCGAACCGGAATCGCCCAGAAAAAACGCGACGATCGTCGTGTAAAACGCGATGCCCAGTATCGTGCTCTCGACGCGGCGGTATATCCGAACGCGACGCGTCTCCTCCCGAGGGACCGCCTCTACAGGCGGGAACCTCGCCGCTGCAAACCCGCGATCGTCCAACAGGAGCACTCCCAGGACGAGGACCAGGTAGTTCAGAAACGCATAATTCGCCGTCGCGATGATGCCGATCTGTAGTGCAGTGACAGCGAAGAAGCAGCCAATCCGAAAACGTCGCGGCAGAAAAACCGCCCATACCAGAACGAGCTCGACGACGAACGTTATGACAACCGTACCGGCGTGATACCAGTGCGGCAGTTGTTGAACGTACCAACCCATCCATGATGGCAGCGGTCCGTTCTGGTAGTAGTCGTCCATTGCCGTGAAGTTTCGCCAGTGCGGATCGCCGCTCAGGATCTTCACGAGGCCCGATTCGAAATAGATCCTGAACCATTCCCAGCGAAGCATGAAGAG
>DASWDV010000088.1:0-4084 GCA_036395075.1 Gemmatimonadaceae bacterium
GAGCTGTTTTAGCGCGGATCGAGCGTCCCGAATTGTTGTCGCGACGAGATCCCTGATCTCCTCGGGTGATACCGGCTCGATGTCGTTGTAGATATCGAACCAGTCGTCATCGAAATCCGGAAACATCGTTTCGTCGAAGTCGGGAAGATCATCCTCGAGGAAAAAAACTCCCTCGCCCGGCCGGGCCGTCCACACCTCACCGGTCGGCCCAACATCGACCTGGTAGACTCCGGGCTCGGGCACCGGACCCAGCGCCTTCGTTCGCATCGGCGAGCGCATTTGAATCCTCGTTGGCAGGTTCCGCAGCCGCTCACGCAGCAACGGCTCGATCCGCTCTCGCATCATCGGCTCCATACCGCCATGCATCATCTCCATCTCCGGGCCGAACATCATTGCGCCGTGTCCGTCCAACCGCATCATCCCACCGGCGCCCGGAATCCTGAAATCGAAGCGGTTCCCAAGACGCATGACGTCGCTCGCTTTTCCGGCCGTCACCTGTACATCCCGAAAGCGTCCGCCGGAGTACACGCGCAGCGTCACACGACTGCCGGGACGCAGCTTTTGCACTTCACGGCTTAGGCGATGCGCCGCAAGGCCGCTTGTATAAGAATCTTCCGTGTCGGCGGCGCTGGCCCTGAGGTCGACGCCGTTGATCGCCGCGATGCGGTCGCCCTCGATGATTCCCGCAGTCTCGGCGGGGCCCTTCGGAGTTACCGCGTCGACGAAGACGCCAAGCGTGTCGCGCTTGCTTCCTGTCGGCCGTAGCTCCAGTCCAAGTGCCGCGCGGTTTGCCATTACCGAATCCATTCGGTAAAAAATCCGGTTGCGCAGCCCCGAATCACCACGCACGCCGCCGCGAATGACGCGGCATTCGACGCGCCCGTCGGGGTAATTGGTGCAGGTCGAATCGGGCTTGGCAGTGGTCACCTGGGCGTTCAGCGCTGCCGCAATTGATGTCGCGGCGATTGCGGAAAGAAGCGGCAGTCCGTTCATCCTGTCTCCTTGATGGTTCTGTGTCATAGGACATCGAGGCGCATTCAAGGGTTGCCCGGCCGGTGCAAAACCGGCTTGGTGGGGCGATATTGAAGAATGTCGACTATGCTCGAGCCACGCGCGGCACCGCCAAAGGGCCCGGAGATCGATGTCCACGCGTTCGAGCACCATTGGCAGGACGAGGCTGATGCCGCTTACCTCTATCGTATTCTCGCCGCGGCGGAGCCGGATGCGAAAAAGAGGGATGTCTATTCGCGGCTGGCCGACGTCGAAGATCGGCACGTCGTAGTCTGGGCTGAGCTGCTCGCTAAATACGGAAGTCCGCCGCCAAAATTCCGTCCAAGTGGACGCGCGCGACTCCTCGCACAATTCGGTCGCTGGTTTGGGCCGGGATTCCTGCTGCCGATGTTGCTCGAGGAAGAGGGCAGAGAGGTAAAGGCGTATCTCGACATGCATCGCGACACTCCGCGTGGTGCGCCGGGAGGACCTGAGGCCCTTACCCTCGCGCGTGAATCCGCCGACCACGCCACCACGCTGGGCGAGATCGCCGGTAAGGGTGCGGAGCCGTGGCACAAGACATCGTCGGGCGGATTTCTCCGGAACGTCGTGTACGGATTCAACGACGGGCTCACGGCGAACTTCGGTCTCGTCGCTGGCGTAATCGGCGCGGCGACAGTGAATCAGCACCAGGCCGTCGTAGTCGCGGGCATGGCAGGGCTCATCGCGGACGCGCTGTCGATGGGCTCGAGTGGATACCTCGCCAGCAAGAGCGAGCGCGAGGTCTACGATTATGAGATCTCGATGGAGAAAACAGAAGTTGAGCTGATGCCCGAGATAGAGCGCGACGAGCTGGCCGTCATTTATGAAGCGAAGGGAATGGACCGCAATTCCGCGCACTCGCTCGCGACGCAGATCATGGCGGACCCTCAGCTGATGCTGAAGGAGCAAGTACAGGAAGAGCTCAAGATCGGCGAGCTCAACATGTCGCCGTTCAAGGAGGGATGGCTCACCGGGCTTGCGACAGCGTTCGGCGCGGTGATTCCCGTTTTTCCATTTCTCATCTGGACCGGCACGACCGCAATTACCATCTCGTTCGCGGTGGCAATGCTATCGCACTTCCTGGTCGGAGCCGCGCGATCGGTCTTTACCGGCCGCGGCGCATTCCGGTCCGGGTTCGACATGTTCGTCGTCGGGGTAGGCGTCGCCCTGGTCGGCTACTTCGTCGGGGGCCGGATAGGTCGGTTGCTCTAAGCCAGCGGTACAGGCTCTGCCTCGCGCACCCCCTTAGCGCGGAGCATGATCGCCCCAAGTCCGAGGATGCTCGCGATTGTCATTACGAACTTGCCGAGGATCGGGACGAGCCCCACCAAAAGCAACACGATTCCGCCAACGAAGAAATTCAGCAGCGCCCCTTGGCGACCCACTCCCGCACGAGCCCCGAGCAGAAGCCGGCCGAGCCAGAGTGCGAACGGCACGTCGCTAAGAACGAGCGCGACCATGTAAAGCGCGGCGGTGATGATTGCCAGCGGTAGTCCGATCACCGTTATGGCCGCGATGACGATCGCGCAAGGGACGAGGACAGCCCATCCCAATCCGACCAGCGCCGATCGAACCGGGCGGAGCGGAAGGATATCAGCGGCGTCCGACGCAAAACCGGGAAACAGAGCCACCACAACCACTCCGGCCAGGAAGAACCCGAGCACCCAGAGTGTCCCGCGGAGACCAAGTCCGGTCGAAACGGGCAATGCCGTGGTAGTCCCCGAAACGCGGGCGGCTCGATCGATGGTCACTTTGTCTTTGGGCACGCGATAGCGAAGATTTCCCGCGATTTGTGCGTGCGGCCCCAGGTGAAGCTCACCGGCCGAAACTTCGACATCGCGGCCCACCGGTCCGTTCAGAACAACCCTGCCTCCTGTCGCCATCAAGCTTCCGCGTACGGTCCCGTTGATACCTACGTTTCCGCCGATAATGTAGGCGTTGCCCGCAATCGCCCCGGTCGAATCGAGCGTGACGTTGCCGCCCGCAATGGTGGCATTCCGATCAACGGTACTCACGGCGTGAACGTCACCGCCAGCTGCACGGATCGACCCGTGAATTCGTCCGCCGATCGTCTGGCTTCCGCCCGCGCCGAGATAATCCCCGCCAGACGATCCGGTAAACCTGAATTCGCCACCAGCGAAAATGACATCGCCGGCGATGCTATCCGCCGGGTAGATCATCGTCGAGCCAAGCACGATGAGGTCCTCGCCGTTTTTCGTGAACATTCGTTCGGGACCGCCACCAATGCACCCGACCAGCGATGCCACGACGACCACGAGAATGAGACGATGAGAGCGGACCATCATGCATACCTCCGGCTGGCGAGACGAGCGCGACGCGGATGGCTCAAAGTTCGCGCGGCTGGCTGTTCTCGCAAGCGGGAGATTGTGCGCCACTCTTCCTAATCGCTACCATCATTGATGCCACCACGACCATACGTTCTCGCTGAAACAAACTGGAAAGCGGTCAAAGACACTCCGTTCGAGGTCGCGATTCTCCCGTGGGGAGCGACTGAGCCGCACAACTTCCATTTGCCTTACGCAACCGACAACTACGAGACCACCGCGCTGGCGGAGCGCGCGGCGGAGGTCGCGTGGAACAAGGGCGCCAAAGTCGTCGTGTTGCCAACGGTGCCGTTCGGAGTAAACACCGGCCAGCTCGATCTCAAGCTCGCCATCAACATGAACCCGAGCACGCAGGCCGCGGTGCTCGCCGACATCGCCTCAGCCATTGGCGGTCAGGGCATAAGAAAGCTGCTGGTTCTGAACGGGCACGGCGGTAACGATTTCCGGCAGATGATCCGCGAGCTCCAGGCGAAGGTCGATCTGTTCATCTGCACGATCAGCTGGTGGACGTGCGTAAAGGGCGCCGATTACTTCGACGAGCCTGGCGATCACGCCGGAGAGATGGAGACGAGCCTGATGATGTCTCTGCAGCCGGACCTGTTGCGGCCGTTGTCCGAAGCCGGTCCCGGCAAAGGGAGAAAGTTTCGCGTTGCCGGACTACGCGACGGCTGGGCCTGGGCTCCGCGCCAATGGTCGAAGGTCACCGA
>DASWDV010000089.1:0-3558 GCA_036395075.1 Gemmatimonadaceae bacterium
GTCAGCGAACGTCCCAGCCTGAACCAATGGTCGACCGACACATCGTCTTTGGCGACGGCCATGAACGACGCGAGCCTCGACTCGGAGGCGAGCAGATCGTAGTACGAGTTGTCGACAGTATTGCTTCCGATGTGGTAGCCGATCGTGAACAGCTTTCGCTTCTGATCAAAGAGGAATCGGAAATCCATCTCCATCGCGTACGCATGCGCGCGCTCGGCGATCGCGTGGAGACGCTTCGCATCCTGCTCCGAGGAAGATTCGCTCTTCATCATCTCGTAACACGCCTGCTTCAGCGCGATCAGGTGGCCGGCGAAATTTCCGCTGTCGACCGTCGAGATGTAGCCCGGCTCGAGAACCCGCAACTCGTTCAGGTCGTACCAATTGAAGAAATGCCCGTGAAACCGACGCATCCTCTCGAGCGACCGAAAAACCTTCTCCACCCGATCGATCATCTCCCCGCGCGTGATGAAGCCGAGATCGACCGCGCTTACAATCGAGAGAAGCTGTAGGCCGATATTGGTTGGCGATGTACGCAGCGCCAGAACCGGCTCCGGATCTTCCTGAAAGTTGTCCGGAGCAAGCCACTGCGTGTCTTCGCTGACGAACTTCTCGAAGTACATCCAGTGCAGCTTCGCATAACGTAGCGCCGCCTGACGCTCGCTTTCGGTCAGGTGGATCTCGCCCAGAATCGCTGGGAGACTTAGCGCGAATGCGATACTCGGACTGGCGAGCCACACCAGAACGATCGGGAATGTGCCCGTGACGAACAGAAACCTCTGGTCAGGGCTCAGCCCTCCTCCAATCGTTACATGCGCGCCGACCAGCGCGCCGAGAACTAGGCAGAGCGCCGTCACCGGCCACATTCTGCGCCACGTTTCGAGCTGCGATCCGACGCCCATCGCACGCTCGACCTGCGAGGCTGTTTGCCACTCGAGCAGATTTCTGTGGCTGATGAGCAGCCTGTAGAGTGTGCGAATAATCGCATCGGCAGACACAACGGCTTGGTGCAGAAGAAACACGACCGCCAGCGCAAACTGCTGCGCGTTCGTCATCGCGTCGCGCCCGACTGCCAGATAGTAGGCAAGCCACGATTGGTCGCGCGGCGGCCGCAGTAGCGAGATGGTGAGCGACAACAGCCACGGGAACGCGATCACGACGAGTGAGATCGCAGTCCACTGTATCACCGATCCCTTCAGCAGGAACCAGCCCGCGATCAGCATCGCCAACTGGAAAATCTCGACGACGCTCCGCCGCAGGTTGTCGAAGATCTTCCACCGCGAGATTGCCGAGAGCCGATTCTGCATTGGCCCGTCTGGCCCGGGTACTCTGCCCTTGAGCCATCCGATCAGTTGCCAGTCGCCGCGAATCCAGCGGTGCTTTCGCCGCGTGAAAGTCAGGTACCGCGCGGGATAGTCGTCGTAGACCTCGATGTCGGTCGCCAGGCCGGCTCGCGTCCAGTTCCCTTCGATGAGATCGTGGCTGAGAAGCGTATTCTCCGGAAATCTTCCGTGAGTGGCTTCCTCGAACGCGTCGACGTTATAGATGCCCTTCCCGGTGAAGCTGCCCTCTCCATAGAGATCCTGGTAAACGTCGGACACGGCTGTGGTATAGGGGTCGACGCCGGGATGCCCCGAATGAATCGAGGCGAAGTAAGATCGGTGCGCACTGGTCAGCGATACGCCCACTCGAGGCTGAACGATCCCGTAGCCTTCAGTGACGCGTCCGATTCCCGGATCGTAGTGCGCGCGATTGAGGGGATGCGCGATCGTTCCCACGAGCAGCTGTGCCGCGTCACGCGGCAGCACCGTGTCCGAATCGAGCGTGATGACATAGCGGATGAACTTGAGCCTGCTGGTATCGCCAATGATCGTGTTGAACGCGCCAGTGGCGTCGCCGCGCAGAAATTTGTTGAACTGCGCAAGCTTTCCCCGCTTCCTCTCCCAGCCCATCCAGACGTTCTGTTTCGGATTCCACAGGCGTGGGCGATGGAAAAGGAAAAAGACATCTTCGCTGGCGTTCCTGTATTTCGCGTTCAGACTCTTGATGCCGGTAGTAGCAGCCGCAAGAATCTCATCATCCCCGGGCCGGTGCTCGGTGGGCGAATCCGTGAAGTCGCTCAGGATCGCGAACTGCAGGTTCGGATCACGATTGGCGAGATATTGAACTTCGAGATGTTCGAGGGCCTCCTCAACACCGCGCACGCTCCCGAGCAGTGTCGGCACGACGACCGCCGTCATGTAGTCCTCGGGAATCCCGTCGTCCCTCAGCTCGAGCTTCGGCAACACGCGCGGCGGCATCAGAAACGTTATCAGCTGATTGATGACGCTAATTCCCACCTCGCTCGCCGGGATGATGGCGAGCAGGGCGATGATCAGTTTGATCATCGCCGGAGCTCCCTCGACTACTTCCAGTATTACCGCCAGCGCCAGCGCCGTGAACAGCGTAATGCCGCCGAAGTAAAGCGTGTTTGGATGACGTTGCGTCCACCGGTGCAGCCACTCGGTGGGCGGCGGCGTGTAACCAACTTTCTCCTCGAGAATCCGCCGGCCCTTGTCTACCAGGAAATAGCCGACGTGCGCGTGTCTCACGTCAGTTGGATCGGCGAGCTTCGCCAGCACGACTACTTCACCTGCGATTTCCTCCTCAGGCCGCTTGACGCGCTTCGCGATGTGCTCGACGATGTGGCGGTAGTGATCACGAGTTCCGAACGTCATTGCCGAGTAGTGGCCACTCGGGTCCTGACGAAGAAGCTTCTCGGTGGCGCTCTGCGCTTCGACGAAATCCTTCCAGTCGAGTCGGGAGATCGTCCGGAGGCTGGTGATACTGTTCGCGACCGTAACCTGAGTCAGCGCCACACGTCGGTTAGAGCGCGTAGCTGCTTCCTCAGCGCTCGGTCCGTCCTCCGCAATCCACTGCTCGAGCCAGATCAGCGGGGTGAAGTTCGTCTGGTACGACCGCACTTGCTGGAGGAAGCGCGCGACCCACGTCGGTGTGAACGGCGGATGATCGTCGACGAACGCCGCGAGTGCGACTGCCAATGCCTGTGGCGATTCTTCGCTTGCTTGCCGCAGTGCTGCAGCCGCGCGGTCAGCGGATTCGACTTCCTGGAGACGCGCCGCTACGCGAAGTGCCATCCGCCGAATGTTCTCGACCAGCCCAAGCCGGAGCATCGTCGGGATCGCCCACAACTCACCCATGCGCAGCGGCGTTACCGTTTGATACTCGCGCACGAATAGAGTGATGTTGTCGAGATCGAGGTGGCCTTCCGTGTGGGCTATCAGCTCGATCGCGACTTCGTACGCTCGCGGATAACCGGCCAGCGATCCGGTGGCGAGCTTGGGAAGCTCCTCGTAATAGCCTTTGGGGAGGTTTGTCCGAATCTCCCTGATGTGCTCCTGAACGATGTAGAAGTTGTCCAGCAGCCAGTCTCCCGCCGGACTGATGTCGAGTCCACGCTCGGCACCGCTATTCAGTTCGTGGTAGACGCGATCGAGAACCGCCCTGGTGTCCTCGAGCCGAAGGAGTAGCGGACCGACACCGCGTTGCTTTTGCGCAGGG
>DASWDV010000090.1:0-4752 GCA_036395075.1 Gemmatimonadaceae bacterium
ACTGATGCCGCTCGAAGGCGGAGTCTACCAGTGGACAATGGTCGGCCTCGGAAAGTTCGCCGGATTCATGGTCGCGTGGAATCTATGGGCCTACGCTGTAGTCATCATGGCGACGTTCGGCGTCACCATCGCCACAAACGCGTCCTATCTCCTTACCGGCGGCAGCGCCTCCCTCTCGCAGCTGTGGTGGTACACACCGATGGTGAGCACTGTCGCACTGCTTATCGTCACCATGATCACGATACTTGGCCTTGGCGTCGGAAGGTGGGTCCAGGATATCGGCGGTACAGCGCACGTGCTGACCTTCGCGGCGCTTCTCATCGTTCCAGTCATCGCGCTGGGACAGGGTCGACAGATATCCTATCATCCGCTGGACGTTAGCGCTCCGGCATTCACCCCTTTCAGTCTCAACATCTTTGGAAAGATGGCGCTCGGGGCGCTGAGCGGGTTCGAGTACGTCGCAATCATGGCAGGTGAAGCGCGCAGCCCCTCGCGGACGATCGGCCGCTCGGTCTTAATCGCCGCGCCAGTGATAGCGGTGATGTTCATACTGGGGACGAACAGCGTGATCGCGTTCGTGCCGAAGGATCGAATCGATCTTGTGAGTCCGATTCCGCAGACGTTGAGCGTCGGCTTCGCCGGAATAGGTATCGCGCGGCTGATCGTACCCGCGCTGATTCTATTGCTGCTTCTCCGGCAAGTGGGGGTAGTCACGATGTTGTTCAACGGGAACACGCGGTTGCCGCTGGTTGCGGGCTGGGACAACATGCTGCCGCCATGGTTTACGCGACTACACCCACGATTCAGAACGCCGACCAATTCCATTCTCTTCGTAAGCGCAATTACGATCGGCCTTTCGTTGGCAGGTCAGGCTGGAGTCGGCGTGCAGGAGGCGTTTCAACTGCTCGAGAACGCGGCCGGCATTTTTTACGCGCTCACGTATCTGGCGCTCTTTGCGATCCCGATCTTCGGTGTCGCGAGTCTCTCCCGTCGCCCGTCACGATTGCTGCGAATCGGCGCAGCGTGCGGTTTCGCCGTCACTCTGCTGTACTCAACACTCTCCGTTTTTCCAATCATCGACGTCGCTAGCTGGCAGATCTTTGCCGCCAAGATCATTGTTGTAATTGTTGGGGCGAATCTGTTGGGCATCGCGATTTATAGCGCCGGTCGGCGGAGAACGCGTCAGCCAGCCTGATTCACCAGCCGAGACGGCCGATGGGATCCGGTGTCACATTCGGATTGGGACTTCGATAAAGGTGTCCCCGAACCACTGAATCCTTAGCGGCTCCATTGTGTCGGCGATCGTTTCGTCGCTGACGTCTTTCCCAGTGCCGTAATTGATCTGCATGTCGGGCTGCTTGATGACGTTGATCAGCACGACGATTCGACTGCCCGCCTGCGTCTGGCGGCTGGTCAGCCGCACGCTCTTGAAATCCAGCCGCTGTCGTACACCCGGCGTCAACGGGTGGCGGTTCGTGATATCACCGATGGCGCTCGCCCGCGTCCAGTAAGTGGAGAGCAGCACGTACTCGTTCTTCGCGGTCAGCTCGTAGAGCGAGATGTTGAGATCAAAATCCTTCTTGTTGGTGCTGAACTCGAGCCGACCCGAGAAGAGGCCGCTTATCTCGAGCGGACTCTGCAGGGGATTACTTACGAATGCGATGCCGTTCCACGTATCGATCGCGGTATCGACAATGCCGCCACCGGGCGATCTGCGATCGACATCGGTTCGATCCGTAAGATCAACGTTTTGGACAACGGTGGTATTGGTCCCGGGATTACGCTCGCTCAATCGATAATTGTCGCCTGAGCGCAGTGCGATGAGATAGTACCGCAACGCCTGATCGGACATCGCCGCAATCGATGGCGCGTGCTTCCATACGTTCGCGCCCATGACCTGGTAGTTCACTTTGTCCTTCAGGAGTGCCGGCTTGGGCCCGCCCTTGAAGATGTAGTCGAACCACTGGAAGCGGAGCTCACCAAAGTCGGTGAGTGCAACCGGGTCGACCTTGTAACCGCTCAGCGTGTAGGTAGTGTCGCCGAGCGCGGTGACCAGTCCGCGTTGGCCGAGCACGTGATCGTATGGACCGATGACGAGATAATCCTCAGCCGCAGGATTGTACTTGTAGTGCTGGCTCAAGTAGTACACGGCGGCGCCCGGTCCGCCGTAGTAATACCCTGCCGTCTGTAGTATGGGAATTTTGATGTTTGCAAAATCCTTCTCGTACGGGATCATGTTCTGCCAGTACGAGTCGTACGTCGGATGCGCGATCCAGGTATCGAAGATCGGATTGGGAGTGCCGTCGATTTTGTCGAGATCGCGGTAAGCGCGTCCGCTCACGTACCAGTCGTGATTCAACCGGCTCCAGCGCGGAAAGTTGAAGTAAGTGGTATCGTCGAGCGCCTTCACGTTCGTCGTATAGAACGGCCACGGATACACGAAGCTCAGGAAAAGATTCCCGTCCATTGGCACATCGATGCCTGGTCCGACCGCGACCGCGGGGATCATCGTCTTCAACGCCTTCGGCATGTGCTTCGCCGCGGCCCACTGCGCGAACCCTTCATAGCTGCCGCCGTACATCCCCACTCGCCCGTCGCTCCAGGGCTGCATCGCGATCCAATCGATCAGAGCCGCCCCATCTGACCCGTCGTGTTCGTAAGGAACGGCTTTGTCGGGACTGCATTCCTTGCCGCGCGTGAGGCCGATCACGCCGACGTAGCCGTTGGACGCCGCGCGCCGCGCGTCGGCAAGATTGGATTCAGAGTCCGCGTAGATTGTGAAGTTGAGTAGCGCCGGAAGCCGACGCGCCACCGAACGTTGTCGGACCACCATCGTGCAAACCGTGGCACCGTCAGGCGTTCTCACCTGGATATTCCGATCGATTATGTACCGCCGGTCATCGTCCGCAGCGACCGAGGGGCCAGCGAGTGGCGCAATGGTCCGGAAGGTCTGCTGGATCTGATAGGCTTTTATCAACTGCAGTGCGTCAGCGACGGGAATCGTCTCTTTACCCTTCTGCTGCAGCAGTGCGCGATTGACGGCTCGGTCCAGCGGGAAATGACTGACGCCCAAAGCACGGATCGCGAGCGCCGAAGTCCTATCGTCCAGTCGGGCCAGCTCGCCGGGAAATACTCGGCGGAACACGGAGTCGAACGGCGCGTCACGAGCTTGCTGTCGTGCAGTCGCAAGAATTGCGTACAGAGCGTCGGCCGCGGTTGCGGACGCAGACACTCGGTTGCCGCGCAATGTGTGCAGTGCCGCGAGCGTTTTCGCCGCATCCGCATAGCGACCGGCAATCATCTGCAGACGGAAAAGATTGTCGAGATAGCGATCGCGATTGCTGTCCTTGTATGCGTTGAGGGTCTGTGACGCCAGACCTGACATCGCCCCGGCGGTGTCTGTGCCGATCGCCGCGGTGTTGAAGCGCAGCTCCTGCGCGGATGCGAGTGAGACGCCGCTAACACACAACACAAGGAGCAACGATCGCTTAGTGATCGAGGTCATTTGGTTTGTCTGCGACTAGCGGGCGCGATTGATGACGATGTCGCCGTTCACTGTCCTGACCCTTATTACGCCTCCGCCCAGTCCGACGGTCTGATGCACGCGCACGTAGCGACGAGGAGTCCCTTCGCTCGCGTCCCAGTCGGGCGTTTCAGTGATCTGCAGTGGCAGATCACTCACGATGCGCGTCTTGTGGCCGAGATTGTTGGTATAGGCCGTCTCGAGCTCGAGAGTCGCATTGAGATCGCGCGGCACGACCAGCATGACCTGGCCTTTGCCCGACGTTACATCGACGGAATGAGTTCCCGCGCCCGTAAGCTCGATCGTCACATCGCCGCCTCCCGTGTGCGCTTGCACGGATCCGCTGGCCGGTCCGACATCAATTGGTCCGCCTCCTGTCTGCGCGTAAACCTCGCCACCGGCACGACCAATCCGGATCGAGCCCCCGCCCGTCGTCACTCGCGCGCCGTTTGGCGCGGAGGGAAGTGATAATGAGCCGCCCGCAGAGGTCATTGTGATGCCGCTCGACGCCGCGGCGCTCGCTGTTCCGGCGGCGCCCGGACGTGGATTGACGCTGACGCTGACGCTGCTGGTCGAGACTCCACGACCGGCGCCGCTTCCTGATCCGCTTCCGGTCTCGAGGGTGTAAGCGTTGTCCGCGCCCGGCACGCCCACGACGCTGACGCCGTTTCCCTTGGTGACGTTCGTTGCCGACGTCGAGTAGACGACCGGACCGCTCCCCGACTTGCCGCTGAGATCGCCGGTGTTGCCAATGATTCTCACCACCCCACCGCCGGTGCTGAGGGATCCGCTCAGACGTGAGTCGCGGACGTAAATGTCCCCACCACCGGTCTGCATTTCCGCCTCACCACTGGATTTCTCGATGTTGATCTCGCCACCGCCGGTGTGGCCTGTGAAGCTGCCATCGACGCCATTGACCGAAACCGATCCACCGGCTGAAGAAAGGCGGAGATTGTAATTGCGCGGCACGCTGATCTCGAAAACGTGGCGCGTGCTCTGATTGCTCGAGTATCCGGTAACGGTGCTCTCCAGTCGCGCGTCCCCATCTTCCGGCGTGAGTGTCACTCGTGTTGCACGCCAATCCCGTCCGCCGAGGGAGGCTCGCACGAATATCTGGGGCTTGTCCCAGCCGTTGACGACAACTCTGCCGCCGGTTCTCAGATCGAGAACCAGTGTCCCGCCGCGACGAGCGGGAATCGAAAGCTGGAGCGTCGAGTCGGCGACGGTTG
>DASWDV010000091.1:0-6926 GCA_036395075.1 Gemmatimonadaceae bacterium
GGTCATGCAGGGCGGCCAGTCCGTCCGCGCCCAGGAAACGGCGGAGATTCGCGCCATCCTGACACCCGACCAGCGCGCCAAATTCGACGCCCGCCAGAAGGCATTTGGAGAGCGTGGGAAGGGCGGACACAAAGGCTGGGACAAGAAGGGCCTCGGTGCTAAGCCTGCCACCAAGTCCTAAGTAGCAAGAAGCAGCAGCAACACTCGCAGAAAGGAGAAGCCTCCGGCGCTGAAAAGTGCCGGAGGCTCTTCGCATCTGTATGCGCAAGACTACCAGCGCCTTGCCCTGAAAACTAATTTTGCGAGAGCAGCGCTATTTTGCTGATTGCTCACGCGCGCGCCAAGCGCGAGGAACCTCATCAATGGGATCGGAAGTCGTCCAGCTCTCGCGTCGCGGCTTTGGCCAGACGATGCGTCGCGATGCGTGGTGGATTCAGCCGCTCGTCATCTTCATCGTTCTCGCCAGCTTTCTTGTCTACGCAACCTGGGCAGCTTTTCAGAACAAGTACTACGCGTTCGGGAATTACCTCTCGCCTTTCTATTCGCCGCTGCTGTTCTCGGATTCACCGCACGCCTGGATACACGGAGCGCGGCCCTCCTGGCTTCCGGGCTTTCTTCCATTCTCGCCGGCGCTCCTAATCCTCCCATTCCCCGCCGGCTTCCGCCTCACCTGCTACTACTACAGAGGCGCCTATTACAAAGGATTCTGGGCCGATCCTCTCAACTGCGCCGTAGGCGAGCCCCGTAACAGCTATCGCGGCGAACGATTTTTTCCGCTCGTCATTCAGAACGTCCATCGCTACTTCCTCTACGTCGCGCTCATCTTCCTGGTCATTCTTGGGAGCGACGCCTACAAAGCGATGTGGTTTTTCGACCGCAACACAGGTCGCCACAACTTCGGAATCGGACTTGGTACTATCATCCTCGTCGTCAACGTCGTGCTACTCGCCGGTTACACGCTTGGATGCCATTCGCTCCGGCACCTCGTTGGTGGCTACCTCGACCGCCTTTCTCGTGCCCCGGTTCGCCGGAAGACCTACGATTGCGTCAGCTGTCTCAATCGCGGGCATATGCGCTGGGCGTGGCTCAGTCTCTTTTGGGTCGCGTTTTCCGACGTCTTTATCAGGCTCTGCGCGATGGGTATCTGGCACGACGTGAGGCTGTTCTAGGTGGCGGAATACCAGCGACACGAGCATGACGTGCTCGTGATCGGCGCCGGCGGCGCGGGCCTGCGCGCGGCAATCGAGGCGGCACACGTCGGAGCATCGGTGGGCCTCGTCTGCAAGTCGCTTCTGGGCAAAGCGCACACGGTGATGGCGGAAGGCGGCGTCGCTGCCGCGCTGGCGAACGTGGACGATCGCGACAATTGGAGAGTCCATTTCGCCGATACGATGCGCGGCGGACAGTACCTGAATAACTGGCGCATGGCGGAGCTGCACGCCAAGGAAGCGCCCGACCGGGTGCGCGAACTCGAGGCGTGGGGAACGGTGTTCGACCGCACCGCCGACGGCCGCATCCTCCAGCGCAACTTTGGCGGACACAAGTATCCGCGGCTCGCGCACGTCGGGGACCGCACGGGCCTCGAGATGATCCGCACGCTCCAGGACTACGCCGTCTATCAGCCGATCGATGTGCACATGGAATGCACCATCGTCTCTCTACTCAAGGACGGCAATCGCATCGCCGGCGCGGTGGGATATGATCGGGAGCGCGGCCGCTTCAAGCTCTTCGTCGCCAAAGCGGTCGTGCTCGCGACGGGAGGGATTGGCAGGGCGTTCAGCGTTACGAGCAACAGCTGGGAATACACGGGTGATGGGCATGCGCTTGCCTACAACGCGGGCGCCGCGCTTCAGGACATGGAGTTTGTACAGTTCCATCCAACCGGAATGGTCTGGCCGCCAAGCGTGCGCGGAATCCTGGTGACCGAAGGCGTGCGCGGCGAAGGTGGCATTCTCGTCAACAAGGAAGGGCGTCGCTTCATGTTCGACGACATCCCCGAGAACTATCGCAATCAGACCGCCGACAACGAGGAAGAGGGCTGGCGCTACACTCAGGGCGACAAGAACGCGCGCCGTCCGCCCGAGCTGCTGACGCGCGATCACGTCGCGCGGGCGATCATGAAAGAGGTTCGCGAAGGACGGGGCAGCCCGCACGGCGGGGTGTTCCTTGATATCTCGTGGATCTCCTCCAGGCTTTCTGACGCCGAGGCCCACATCAAGAAGAAGCTTCCGAGCATGTACCACCAATTCAAGCAGCTCGCCGATATCGACATAACGAAGGAACCAATGGAGGTTGGACCCACGACCCACTACGTCATGGGCGGAATTCGCGTCGACGGTGACACGCAGATGTCGACGGTCCCCGGCCTGTTCGCCGCCGGCGAAGTTGGGGCCGGCCTGCACGGAGCGAACCGACTTGGTGGTAACTCTCTGTCCGATCTCCTGGTTTTCGGGATGCGCGCCGGTAAATACGCGGCCGAATTTGCGGGGCGGCAATCCTCTCCGAAGGCAGATGCGCAGCAGGCGGACGCGATCGTTGGTGCAGCGCTCGAGCCATTTAGCAGGCAGGGTGGTGCCGAAGGCCCGTACCAGGTGGAGCACGATCTCCAGACGATGATGCAGGAGCTCGTCGGAATCGTGCGCCGCGAGGACGAGATGCGGCGAGCATTGGACGGTCTCAAGGCGCTTCGCGACCGTGCGCAGAAGGTTTCCGTTTCCGGTAACCGGGAGTACAATCCCGGGTGGCATACCGCCCTCGATCTGAAAAATCTGCTCACCGTCTCGGAGATTGTCGCACGCGCGGCACTCGAACGAAAAGAGAGCCGCGGTGGACATTTTCGCGATGATTTCCCAGACAAGGATCCGGCTTACGCAAAATTCAACATCATCGTACGGCGTGGTTCGGCCGGCGAGATGCAGGTAACACGCGAGCCGATTCCTGAGATGCGTCAGGATCTCCGGCAGATTATCGAGGAGAACAGGTAATGGCTGCCACGACGAAGGAATCATTCGCGCAAAACATCGTCGAGAGCGGGCAGCGCGCGGCGGCGAGGAGCGACACCAGCGCCGGTACTGAAACGCGCAGCGCGACGTTTCGCGTGTGGAGGGGCACGGCCGCGACGGGGCAGCTCCAGAACTACTCCACCAAAGTCTCTGAAGGCATGGTCGTGCTCGACGCGATCCATCAGATCCAGGCCGAGGGGGCGACTGACCTCGCGGTGCGCTGGAACTGCAAGGCGGGAAAGTGCGGATCGTGCTCGGCCGAGATCAACGGCATGCCGCGCCTGATGTGCATGACACGCCTGAGTGAGCTGGATCTCGAGGAAGCGGTAACCGTCGAGCCGATGCGCGCATTTCCGCTCGTGAAGGATCTCGTTACCGACGTGTCGTCCAACTTTCGCGCCAAGAAGCGCATCAGAAAATTCACACCGCGACCGCCGGACGCGCCCGACGGCACCTGGCGCATGGCGCAGTCAGATGCGGACCGGGTTCAGGAATTCCGGAAGTGCATCGAGTGCTTTCTCTGCCAGGACGTCTGCCACGTGCTGCGGGACCATCACCTGCACGAACAGTTCATCGGCCCCCGATTGCTCGTGCACGCGGCGCAGCTCGAGATGCACCCGCTCGACGTTCTCGACCGGACCGGCGATCTCAAGGAAAGCCACGGCATCGGCTACTGCAACATCACGAAGTGTTGCACGAAGGTCTGCCCGGAGCACATCACGATCACCGACAACGCGATCATCCCGCTCAAGGAGCGGGTCATCGACAGACACTACGATCCGCTCGGGAAACTCGTCCGCCTGCTTCGGGGTAAGAGATCGGCGAGCGCGGCGGACGAGCACGGGGAAAGAAAGCCGGAGGGCGTTGCCGGGTGAAAGAACACTTCAGGCTCAAGCCGATCTCCAAGGAAGCGATTCCGCGAGCGATTCAGAAGGCGGAGCGATATCGTCTGCTCAACCAGTCATGGGCGGCGGAGAGTATTTGCCGCGACATCCTGGAGATCGACGCCGCCAATCAGCAGGTCCTGGTGATGCTCGTACTTGCGTTGACCGACCAGCTGGCCGAGGGTCATGCGTTGGTAATGAAAGCGGTTCACGAGACGTTGCCGCGAATAACCGATCCGTATCAGCGCTACTACTACACCGGGATCGCATCGGAACGAAGCGGCCAGGCGCATCTGCATCGGGGAGGCATGGGAAGCGGAGCAATGGCTTATGATTCATTGAGGGAAGCGATGACTTGGTACGAAAAGGCCGAAGCAATCCGGCCACCGGGCAACGACGATGCGATCCTGAGGTGGAATACGTGCGCGCGTCTGATCAGCTCGAACAGGGAGCTCGCTCCTCACACGGAAGCTGCTTACGAACCAGCACTGGAAGATTGATGCGAATCGCTGCGCGCCTTTCATTTTTCTTCATCCTCGCCGCCACGATCTTCGTGAGAGCGCTTTCGGCGCAACAGAAGCCGCCTTCAGTCACGGCCCCAACTCCGAAAGCGGCGACGGCCGAGATCCGCGGCGTGGTGCTCGACAGCTTGAACGGGAGATACCTCTCCGGAGCCGACGTGATCATCCAGGGCGCGAAAGTCACGGTCGTCACGGACTCCGTCGGGAGGTTCAGGATCGATAGCCTTCCGCCCGGCACATATCAGGTCGGAGTATTCCATCCGTTGCTCGACACGCTTGGCATCTCACTTTCAACGGCGCCCTTTCACGTGGGTGCGGACAGCTCCAGCCTCATCGTGCTGGCGATCCCCTCCGCTCCAACGATCATTCGCAGCGCCTGTCCCGCGCGCGGACCGCGCGCTCAGGGCACCTCCGCGGTGATCGGACATGTAATGGACCCGGAATCGCTGCAGCCAATACCGGGGGCCGAGGTCTCGATCGCGTGGACACAAATCGAGGTCTCCAAGCAGATTGGGCTGCGTCGTACGCCGCGGCTGCTCCACGACAGTACCGATGCGGCAGGCGCGTTCAAAATATGTGGACTGCCGGGTTCCATGCAGGCGACGCTGCAAGCGCGAAAGGGGAGTTTCGTCACCGCGGAGATTCCGATTGCGCTCGGCGACGAGGAGTCGGAGCTCTTTGCGCGGACGCTGCTGCTCGCCCATGTCGATTCCGGGACGAAGACCGGCAACGCCAGCGTCTCGGGTCGCATCGTGCTCGAGGGCGCTCCGTCAAACGCGGGTAGCCGGGTCGAGCTCGTTGGAACCGATGTGGTCGCGCTGACCAATGAAAACGGCGAGTTCGCGATGAAGAACTTACCCTCTGGAAGTCACGTTCTTCTCGCTCGTCACCTGGGCTTTGGCGCCGAAACGGTGCCGGTGGATCTGTCGTCGCGCGAGCCGAAGAAGGTCACGATCAAGTTGCCGAAATACGTCGCGATGATGGACCCCGTTCTGGTGACGGCGCGTCGCAGCGCGAGCCTCGATAAAGTCGGTTTCAGCCAGAGAAAGAGATCCGGAATGGGCTACTACCTTGGTCCCGAGCAGATCCAGGCCATGCACGCGAACTATCTCACCGACATTTTGCGGACTGTTCCCGGCCTTCGCGTGAGTTACGGTCCACAGGGCGAGGAGGTCTCGAGCTCACGCGGCTCGGGCAGCCTGATGGGCGCACCCGGTTGCGTGCAGTATTACCTCGACGACATGCCATGGCAATCGGCGACCCCCGGCGACATCAATCAGTTCGTTAACGGAAACGAAATCGTCGGCGTTGAGGTTTACAACGGCCCCGGAGTCCCCGCGCAGTACAGCCGCGCCATGCAGGATTGCACCACGATCGTTCTCTGGACGAAGTTCAAGATCCGGAATTAGAAACCTTCACGCCGGAGTCAGGATGAAAACCCCGAGCCACTCCTTGCTGGTCAGCATTGCGGTCACGGTCGCGCTTTGTGGCGCGTGCTCCGCCGTTCAGCGGATGAGAAATGCGGTATCCACTGCGACAGCGGTCATGTACAACGTCAATGGCGCGACGATTGGTACCGCGCAAATCTCTCAGGACCAGAACGGCGTTGTGACGGTGGACATCGCGAGCATCTCGCTCCCGGCTGGAACGCACGGAATTCATTTTCACGAAATTGGCAAGTGCGAGGGCGGGACGACCGCCTTCTCGACGGCGGGAGGGCACTACAACCCGATGGGGATGGAACACGGTCTCCAGAATCCGAGGGGTCCTCACGCCGGCGACAATCCCAACATCGTCATCCCAGCCAGTGGTGTTGGCGCCGTTTCGTTCACCAGCGATCGGGTGAGCCTCACTCCGGGTACGCGAACGCTGCTCGATGGCGATGGAAGCTCGCTCGTAGTTCACGCGAATGCCGACGACCAGATCACCAACCCGTCGGGCAACAGCGGAGCACGCATCGCGTGTGGCGTCGTGCGAGCGATTCCCTAGCGATTAGCGACCGCTGGCGCTCTTCGCCGATGCGGGAATTGCCTCGGCGAGTGCTATCGCGATGCTGTCTGAGGCCGTCCGCGCCCCCGCTTTTGTTCGTAGAGGGCCATGTCGGCCTGCGCCAATAGATCAGCGAGCATTGTCCCCTCCGCTTTTGATCTCGTCGCACCAACGCTCAACGAGAGCTCGAACGGGCGATCGACCTCTGTGTTGTGCGCCGCTACCCGCGACTTTATCCGCTCGCAAACGAGCTCGGCGGTCTGGGCAGAATCGACCGTCAGCAGCGCGACGAACTCATCGCCGCCGAGTCGCGCGATGATGTCCGCCTCGCGACAGCTCTCGCGGAGGACGCGGGCAGTGTCAATGAGGGCGCGATCGCCCGCAAGATGGCCATACGTGTCATTGATGTACTTGAGGTGATCGACATCGATGAAGATCATCAGTACGTCGCGCTCCATTCGCATCGCGAGCTTGAGCGCCTGTTCGGAGAGCGTGATGAAAGCACGGCGATTCGGAAGGCCGGTGAGCTC
>DASWDV010000092.1:0-1850 GCA_036395075.1 Gemmatimonadaceae bacterium
TCTTCGCCGGCCTGCCACCGCCGCGCGGCGCGCTCCGTAGCCACGATTGCATCCTGCACGTCTGAGAGAGCCGGCCAATCCATATAGCGAACCACTTCCGGATCGCTACCGTACTCGAATACCGCCACCGCATCAGAATGGAGAGGGCGGCGGAGGCGCAGTCGTGGCGTCGTAAAGCTCTCCGGAACGTGGATCATTGCGTCGGCCTAACGCATTATGAAAGCACGCCCCTCGCGAGTTAGCTTGGAGTTGACCGACTTCAAGTGACTCGGAGGAAGGAGCGCGCTTTCATGGCTGTCAAGTATGTAGCTCTCGATCTTCACCAGGCAAGCACCAGTATTTCGATTCGTGACGTTCGCGGACGCGTGGTTCGACGTGAGGTGGTACCGACGTCGGCGGCCCGCATTCTCGAGGTGATTGATTCGGCAGGCGGCACCATTCACGTGACCCTCGAGGAAGGAACACTGTCGCAGTGGATCTACGATCAGCTGATCTCGCGCGTGGCGCGAGTCATCGTCTGCGATCCGCGGCACAACCGGCTGCTCGCCGCCGGCAACAAGAGCGATCGCATCGATGCGGACAAGCTCTCGGATCTTCTGCGGCTCGGCGCGTTGCGATCGGTGTATCACGAGCGGAGTGCCGTGTCCGCCCTTCGTGAACTGGTCCGCAGTTACAACACGCTGGTCGAAGACACGACGCGAGTGATGCTGCGCGTGAAGGCCATTTTTCGTTCACGAGCGATCGACTGCAGCGGCATCGCGGTTTATCACCCGAAGAATCGGGCGCGATTTCTCGCAGCGCTCTCCGATCGGGGCGCGCGGCTGCGAGCAGAACACTTCTATGCGCAGCTCGACGGACTTCTCGCGGTGCGCGCGCAGGCTCGACATCAGATGCTCGAGGAAGCGAAGTGCCATCCAGCCGTCCGCCTACTGCGCTCTGTTCCCTTCATCGGACCAGTACGAGCAGCCGAGATTGTGGCCATGGTCATAACGCCGGAGCGCTTTCGAACTCGTCGTCAGCTATGGCCGTATGCGGGGTTGGCCGTGACCACCCGTTCGAGTGCCGATCACCGCTTCGACCACGGCACGGCGGTCCGCAGTGGGAAAACGATCAATCGAGGTCTCAACCGCAACTTTAATCGCACGCTCAAAAAAGTCTTCAAGGAAGCGGCCGCTTCCGCGGTCTGCTCGCCAGGGCCGTTGCACGACTGCTATGAACGACTCATCGCGCGAGGGATGCGCCCGGAGCTCGCGCGTCTCACCATTGCCCGAAAAATTGCTTCGATCGTTCTCGCGATCTGGAAGAAAGGAGTGCCGTTTGATCCGGCAATTCTGAACGCTCAAAACGCGTAGCCGCTGACCGGGCCGTGGGGTCGAGGGCATGACTCATGGCGTCGCAGCGACAGCGAAATCCGTCTGACCGGTTCGAGGGTGAGCATCATCAGGTCCGTTGACCCGAGTGCCACGAAGTCGGCCGAGGTCCTCGCCTAACTCTATGCCCCCTCGGAGAACCAGAAAAAGCGATAGGCCGCAATGAGCCTCAGATAGAACCGTGGTTCGCCAGCTTCGGTCAGATCACAAACGTTTGCGAAGTCAGCGGAGTCGCTCTTTGCATCGCCACATCACGATTCTGCCCCCCTCCCAACCCGGCGCAAATCTACTTGGGGCTGACTGTCAGTGCGTCAGTGCAGGAAAAGAACTATGCACTTGACAATCGCTTTCATAGAACGGACCCGCGTTTCAGCGGCGTGGCCCGCGACGCGAAATGTTACCGCACTTGCCACACAGCAACGCAGCGGGCCATGTCCGCTGCAAGCGCGAGTTAGATGTGATGTGTCAGGACGTTGTTCC
>DASWDV010000093.1:0-6195 GCA_036395075.1 Gemmatimonadaceae bacterium
AGTGGTGTTGTCCGCTTCGTGGTACCGGTGCGAAATGGCACTGGCGAAGCGGGTACAAATCTCAAGGCTCCGCCTCGCTCGATCCGCTGGGATAAGGGGAATTGGGTTCTGGATATCACCGATTTTCCCCGCTCGACCGCCATGCTGCGCTATCAGCTTGTGAACGACGACGACGTGCTCGGCAGAATTGAAGCTGTCGATCTGCTTGCGCAACGCCCGGCCGACCAGTCAGCGCTCAGTGCGCTCATCCTCGCGAGTCGGAACGATCGGTTCTGGGCCGCGCGCGCGCGTGCGGTCGACGCGATTGCCGGCTGGGGGAGCGATGCGACTCGCGCGGCAATCCCCGCGATGCGGGGCGTAACAGATGCTTTGCTCGCCGCCAGCCGAGACCCCGACGCGCGGGTAAGAGAAGAAGCGGCGGACGGCCTCGGTCGACTAGCACTGACAGGCACTGCATCCCGAGATGTGGTCATCCGCCTCCGTCAGCTCGCGCGCACTGATCCGAGTCTGATTGTCCGCGGCTCGGCGCTTGGCTCGGATATCCGTCTCGAGAAAAACGACGCTTTGCCGCTCGCCAGGCAGTTGATGACGCCGGAAGTCTGGCAGAATGTGATTCGGACACCCGCAATCGCTGCTCTCAAAGCGGTCGGCACTCCCGAAGCGCAGCAGCTCGCGCAGCAGTACGCGCCAGCCGGGCAATAATCAACATCTATTACTCCGCCGATGAAAATCAGTATCGAATATTGCGTGGTTTGAAACTACCAGCCCAGAGCCGCCGGTCTGGCGGCTGAGATTCGGCAGCGCTTCCCCGACGCGGAGATCACGATGATCAAGTCGAGGGGAGGTCGGTTCGAGGTCACAGCGAACGACAAGCCGATTTACGAGAAGTCAAAGACAGGCCGGCATGCAAAGCCCGGCGAAATCATATCACTAATAGAACAGCAATCCTGAACAGCAAATCATCAAAAAGGCAGGCGTAGGGCGGCTCTACCAGAACGAAAAGGTGTATCAAACATTCGTCCCACCGAGAGGACAATGGGCCCATTGAATGCGCCGCCCCTTCGCCGTAACCTGTTGTGTGGCAAGGAGTTGCCGTTCTTGGCACACCTTGGCACCGCCCGTGCACCCTAGAGGGCCATGATGCACCGTTCTAGCACGACCTCATTCACTTCCTTTCTGCGTTTCGCGGCCTCGGTTACGATCGGATTGATCGTAACGACGACCGTGGCAGAAGCGCAGCGTCCGGTTCCGGTCAAACCGAAACAGATACAGCAGTCGCAGGTCCATCACGAGCAAATAATCCCGGCTGGCTTCTTTCCGCCGGCAGGTATGTGCCGTATCTGGATCAACGATGTCCCAGCTGGTCAACAGCCGGCGCCGACCGATTGCGCATCGGCAGTCAGAAATCGCCCGGCGAACGGGAAGGTTCTCTTCGGGGATGATCCGCCGAAGGGCAAAAAAGGAAAAAGCGACAAGACCAAGTCGAGTCCAACCGACGAACTTGTCGATCTAATTACTCGGAGGATTTCACGATGAAGGTCTTTTCTATCGCTTTAGCGCTAACGGCGTTCGCAGCTGCGGCGTCTGCAAGTGCGCAGCAGATCCCGGTCACGCGCCTGCCTGCGGGGACTATCAACGCTGGCAGCAGAGTCGATGGCTCGTGGTACGAAGTAGGGCGTGATGGCAGCAATTACCAGATCTACGAGCGTCAGACGCGTGACGCCTATGGCAACGTTGTGGTTCAACGCGCCCGCCGCAATTCGAATGGCAGCATGACGATCATCAGCACTCGCACCGTGGCGAACGGCAACAATCGCAACGGAAACGATTGCAGCTACGCGCGCTCAACCAACAGCGTTGGCGACATCATCTTCGGTCGTACCAACAATACGGTTTGCGAGGATCGCGGTAGTCGCGTCGACGGCGGCTGGTACCAGGTCGGTCGTGGCGCGAATAACAACTCGATCTACGAGCGCCGCACCCGTGACGCGAACGGAAATCTCGTCATCCAGCGCGCTCGCCGTAATCCGAACGGCACATTCACTATCCTGAATACGCACTACGCCAGCGACAATGACAAGCAGTGGAGAAAGGCGCAGAGGCAGCAGGACAAGGAATTGAGAAAGGAGCAAAAAGAACAGGATAAAGAGTGGAAGAAGGCGCAGAAAGGAAATGGACGTGGAAGAGGCAATTCGGACCGTGATAACGACGACGGGGATGACGACAACGATAGGGGCTAGCTCCTGAACGACATAGCGAACGGCCTCGGGGACTTCGGTTCTCCGGGGCCGTTTCGCATCGGGTGCGATGTATGCACCTTCCACTGCGAATGCAGCGCATAGTAACCGACCGGTACCTCCCGCCCGATCACGCGGCGTTCGTCGCCGCCGAACCACCGACCGGTCGCATTATCGTAATCGCTCCGACCCGAGCCGCCTGCGAGACCATAGAGCTGGCGCTGGGACTGCGCATTCAGACGATTCTGGAAAAGCAGCACGGCCGCGAGATCAGAGAGCTTGCCGCCGAGGGCAAAGGGTTCGGCATTGTCGCCGGCACCGGCACTGGAAAAACGCTCGCCATCCGGCCGATTGCCGAGACAATCCTCAGCACGGATGCCTTGAAGGTCGGCGTGGTGAACCGGGAGCGCGAGGCGACGCCCGACACTCCGGGTTGGAACGTAATAGTCGTCACGACCGGAATTGCGCGTCGCTGGTTTCAGGACGGCGACATTCTGCCAACCGACACGCTCGTGGTGGACGAGATCCACCAGACATCGGCGGAGCTCGAGCTCTGCCTGGCACTGGGGAAGAGAGTCGGCTGTCGTTTCATCTGGCTCTCGGCAACCGTTGACCCGACCTTCTACGCCCGTTACCTGAACGCCGCCGAAGTACTCGAGACCTCGGCGTTCGATCCGGCGAAGGGCGCCGACGTGAAGATCGTTCGCAAGGATCCGCTCACCTTTCTCGACGACCGGTTTCTCCAGCAGGTAGTGAAAGAGCGTCGCGGCGTCGGGATGTTTCTGCCCACTCGTGCGGGCGTCGAACAGGCAGCCGCGCTCGTCGAAGAGCGCTTTCCTCGAATCAATAGCGCGTTCTACCACGGCGGCGAGCCCATCCGCATCATTCGCCCTTTCCTCGAGGCGGAGGAGAAGAAACCATACTTCCTGGCGATGACCGCGGCCGGACAGAGCGCGCTCAACGTTCAGGGACTCGATACAGTGGTCATCGACGATACGCGCTTCAGCAACATCATCGAGCGCGGCAAGAACGTTCTCACCAAACTGCACCTCGGTGCCAACGAGATTTTGCAGATGGCCGGTCGCGTGCATGGTCGCGTGGCTGGAGGAAGAGTGTTCATTCTCTCTGACCGCGACATTCAGTTCTCTTCGCTCCGCCCAACCGCTCCGGAATTTCAGCTCGCGGGAGACTCGGAGCGAGTCGCGATGACCTGTGCCGATCTCGGTGTCGCTGTCGATCAGCTGGAGCTGCCGGTTCCGCTTGATCGCGTCGCCTACCGCAAGGCAGTATCGCTGCTCGAGCAGCGCGGAATCATCGAGAACGGCAGACTTTCCCGTTATGGAAAGGCCGTCGAAGCGATGCCCGTCGATCGTCCATGGGCGGAGCTTCTCGTCAACGGCGACGACGAGCTCGTTCCGTATCTAGGCGTGATGAGCTCGATCGAATCCCTGCACCGCATGACGCGCGAAGATCGCGATCTTTCGGGAATTACCGTCCCGGGCAGCGACCACCTCACCGCCTACAATCTTTACGCGGAGGCCTTCTCGCGATGCGGATACATTGGCGAGGTATACGGACTTCCCAGGCATCTGTTCGACGAAAGCATCGAAAAGTGGGCGGAGCAGCGCGGCGTGCTGGTGAAGGCAATCGAAGACGCCGCCCTTGCGACGGCAAGTATCTATCGCGCCCTGGGCATGGAGCTGCCGACGAAGATGGTGAACGCACGTGACCACATCTATAGGAAGTTCACTCAGCTCCTCGCGCAGTATATGCCCTTTGATCTAGTGATCGACGAGCACACGGCGGATGGAACCGAAGCGCGCGTATCAAAGACCAGCGTCTGCGGTAGCTGGGGTCCGATCGCCGGCAGTTTGCGTTACTTCGCCGATCGCTCAGGAATTCCGCGCGCCGCGATTGAAGGAACACAGGTACCGATCGAGCTGATCAGGCGCTACGCGACCCGCGGCAAGGTTGAAGTGATCTACGATCCGCGTCGAAAGCACGGATCGCTCGTGCTCAAGCGCACACTGGATTATTTCGGCTTTGAGCTGGAGAACGAGCTCGAGACGGTGGAGGAGTTCCCATCCGAGGTGGCTGGAACAGCGCGACACGCTCTGGCAGAAGCTCTCGCGCGCGGTGAGGCTCGCCACTTTGCGGTAAAGAAAAATCGTGACGCGATTGACGAGATTCGGGAAGCGTACAAGCGCTCAGGTGGGCGGACGAAACGCCTCGGCCTCTCTGAGCTTACAGCGCTCTACGAGGAGCAGCTTTCCGCGGTCAACTCAATGGATGAATTCAGGTCCGCGCGGCTCGTCGTCGATAGCGCGAGGTTCGTTCCTCCGGATGTCCATGAAGAAATCGACCGCTTGCCAGATCATGTCACGATTCGCGATCGAGAAGTCGAAATCGATTACGATGTCGAGGAGCGCGATGGCCAGCGCCGCGGCGTAGCGAGACTTCGTCTGCCGGAGAAAATCGCGCGCACGCTAATGGAAGCGGAACTTCCGCAGCTCGATCGGCCGGTACGGTTCGTGGTGCTCAGAGGTCAACGAGGTGCGGTGCGTGCCGACACCCTGGACGAGCTCCAGGATCGTCTGATGCAGCCGTGGTCGCCTGACGAGGTCCAGGAGTCCGCCGATGACCAGGCAATGTTGTCGCACGCCGAGATGGAAGTAAGGCGCATCGCGAGCGAATTCCGCCGCGATCGCGATAGCGGTGATTATCGGCGCGGCGCGAGACACGGGCCAAGGCGCGGACCTCGTCGAGACAATCATGGTGAGCGGTCGCGTTCCAAGCGGCGTCGTCGCGGACGATAGAGCGGCGGCGACCTGGCGCCGCACGATCTCGTTCGTATAATCCGCGCATGCCAGCACAACACTTTGCGGCGCATTTCAAGGGACATCAGCAAGTCGTCGAAGCTTGTATTGCTTCGCTTCAACCCGCCTCGGATGCTGCCGCGGCGGCAATCATTTCCTCCATTGCCAGAGGCGGTAAGGTTCTCGCGTTCGGCAATGGTGGCAGCGCAACTCAGGCCAGCCACCTGGTAGAAGAGCTGATCGGGCGTTTCAAGGAAACCCGACGAGCGCTGCCGGCTATTTCTCTGGTCGCCGACTCGGGGGTCGTGACCTGCATAGCCAACGACTTCGGGTACGGCGCGCTGTTCGAGCGGCAGGTAGAGGCCCTCGTCACACGCGGTGATGTGGTCGTCGGGATCACAACGAGTGGCCGCTCCGAAAACGTGCTGCGTGGTTTCCAGGCAGCAAAGGAGCGCGGAGCGATTACGATTGCGTTATGCGGTAAGGGCGGTGTGAAGGACTTCGACGCTGATCACGTGCTCGCCGTGCCGAGCGAGAACGGTGCCTTCGTTCAGGAAGTACACCTCATGCTTCTGCACGTGTGGTGCATCGCCGTCGACGCAACGATTTCCGCCGGCGGACTCTAGACCAGACTGAGTCTCGGGCGCTCCTCGGCGAACGCGAGGGCATCTTCGCGGTAGGAGATCCAGCCCGTCGAATCGTCGGCGACCAGGTCCACTTCGGTGCCTAGGGGAAGGGTAAGATTCGGGACCTCGTGGCCGGCGGGAAAATCCATCAGGATCGGCACTTGTAGATCGCTGACGAGGTCGAGCAGAAAATCCTCGAACTCGTCTTCCTCTGACCGATCAAGCGATAGCTGTCCGAATACGATCCCTCTTACATGGCGGAGGAGACCGGCGGCGCGCAGATGGAGCAGCCGCTCGTCAGCGACAGACATTGGATCGCGGGTCTCCTCGAGGAAAAGAATCGCGTCGCGGGTATCGATCTCGTAGGGGGTACCGATCGTCTGCTGAACAAGTGAGAGGTTTCCGCCGGTGAGTCTACCGAACGCGTGTCCCGGTCGGACGGCGCGCGCGGTATCGCGTCCAAGCTGTGCCTGGGGTCGCGGCGTTGAAAGCGCTGATAGAAGAGACAGAACGGTC
>DASWDV010000094.1:0-2566 GCA_036395075.1 Gemmatimonadaceae bacterium
TTTTCACTCCGTCCTGGCAGAGGAGCGCGGCTCGTTTTCGTTTGCCGATGTCGCGGAGGGCTTGATCACCAAGATGAAGGGCAGACATCCACATCTCTATGGTGAGGCGGCGAAGGAGCCTTGGGAGCGGATGAAATCGAAACAGAGAAAGACCATTGCCGAAGGGTTACCAGCTGGGTTACCAGCGCTCCACCGCGCGCACCGGCTGCAGGATCGGGCGGCTGGAGTCGGCTTCGACTGGCCCGATGTGAACGGGCCGGCGGAGAAAGTGGAGGAAGAGCTGTCAGAAGTGAGAGATGAGTTGACGAGATCGGTTCCTCCAAGGCACGGCACGGCACCCATGCTGAATGCCCGACATTATGCGCTCGAGGCGGAGCTCGGCGATCTGTTGTTCGCGGTGGTGAATCTTTGCCGGAAAGCGGGAGTGCACGCGTCGATTGCGCTCGACAAAGCCAACGCGAAATTCGAGCGTCGGTTCCAGGAGATCGAGCGACTAGCGAAGGAGCGAGGGATCGACGTTGCCCACGCCGGGCTGGAGAAGCTTGACCAGCTCTGGGATGAGGCCAAGCAAGGCGAGCTGTCGAGCGGAGCGTCGGGCGGCGTGTAGGACACACCGCCAGGCGCATCCGTTGATTGTCACGCTGACAGCGTCGCGTTTGGCGCGCTTATACCGCGTCCGGAACCTGCGGAGGCTCAGCGCCTCTTGTATTTCCAGTTTCGCGACTTGCCCTCGGCAATCCATTCGATCGCTGAATCGACCCGACGCTGCCGAGTATCGGCTCCCTTTGCATCGGCGATCCAGTCGGCGTACTCGCGCTTATGGCTCGGCGGGAAAGTCTTGAAGGCAGCGGCCGCTTTCTTGTTCTTCGCCAGCGCCCGGGTCAGCTCTCTTGGCACCACCAATGGCTTGTTTGGCTTCGCCGCTTTCGGAACCTTCACTCCCTGCTCGTTCAGCTTGGCCGCCGCTTTGATCCAGCCGACGATCGTTTTATCGGGCGGCAGGTCCGACAGTTTGGTGATGTCGCGCAAAGGCCCGCCCGCCCGATTCCCGCGGCCGCCGATGACGAGCGCCGCCTTCCAGAGAATGAAATTGCAGTGTTGCTTGAACGCGGCCATCCCGCAGAGAACGCCCTCGTAATCGAAATGCGGAGCGCCCCACTTCAAGGTTTCGTCTACCTCGGGGCAGGTCTTGTGGACCAGATGGCGAAAATGGGCGAGAATCGGCCGCGCGAATTCAGCCGACTTCTCGATGTACGCGTCTACGCGCGGATCGTGCTTGCCCACTTGGATCGCCTCACAAACGTCACGGGGAGCCCAGCGCCACGAACCAGATCGACAGCAGCATCCCAAACCAGCCCATCAATCCGAGTCCTCTTCGGCCGCTTCGCCATGCTCGACGATGTCGCCGGCCTTGAAGAGTATGTCCTGCAGGACGACGCGCCACTTCGGCTTCCGTCGCAGCAGAAACTCGAGGTCCATACCAAAATGCTTGAACTCCTCGTGCTGCGCGTTACGCATGATCGCGCTCGCCTCGCGATCCTTTTCCAGAGCCAGCCGTTGCTCGTACCAGCTGATCGCCTCGGCTTCTTCAATCAATGACGTGATCATGCGCGCGAAGGTACGCGTTTTTGCCGACAGCTCCCCCGGCGGCTCGTGATACTGGTCGAATCCCATCGCTTACTCCGGCGTCAGCGGTAAAAAATCATGGGCGCAGCCGATTCATCGTGCGGGGAAACGCGATCGCTTCCCTGATGTGATGGATGCCACAGATCCAACCCACCGTTCTCTCGAGCCCAAGGCCGAAGCCGGAGTGGATGAACGTTCCGTATCTCCGCAGATCCAGATACCAGTTGTACGCTTCGACCGGCAGACCTTCCTGCTTGATCCTCGCCAGCAGCTTGTCGTGATCGTCTTCGCGTTGCGATCCGCCGATGATCTCGCCGTAGCCTTCGGGCGCGAGCAGGTCGTCACAGAGAACGGTGCGCGGGTCGGCTGGATTCTCTTTCATGTAGAACGCTTTTGCTTGCTTCGGATAGTTGTATATAAAGACCGGGCGATCATGTCCCTCGACGAGAAGCGATTCGTCCTCTGCCCCAAGATCGTCTCCCCACTTCACCGCACTTCCTTTCCCCTCCAGGATCGTCACCGCGTCGCTGTAATTGATTCGTGGAAAGGGCGGCTTGATCGTCTCCAGTTTCGCGGGGTCGCGCTCGAGCTCCTTGAGCTCGGGCTGTCGGCGCTCGAGAACGCGACCTGCGATGTACGAGACGAACTCCTCCTGCAGCCGCATGTTGTCGTCGGAGTCGTTGAATGCGACCTCCGGCTCCACCATCCAGAATTCCGTCAGATGCCTGCGGGTCTTCGATTTCTCGGCGCGGAACGTCGGACCGAAACAGTAAATCTTCCCGAGCGCGGCGGCTGCCGCCTCGCCGTAAAGTTGGCCCGTCTGCGCGAGATACGCGGTCCCCTCATCGAAGTATTCCGTGCCGAACAGCCCGCTCCGCTCGCCGATGGCGGCGGTGAGGATTGGAGTATCTACCAGCGTGAAGTCGCGTTCGTAAAAGAA
>DASWDV010000095.1:0-11765 GCA_036395075.1 Gemmatimonadaceae bacterium
AATTCGAGGAGCTGCTCGACCTGTTGAAGGCGAGCAGGGGCTTCGACTTCAGCGGATACAAGCGCGCGAGTCTCGTCCGTCGCGTCCGGAGGCGCATGCAGGTCGCCGGCGTTGAGAGTTACCCGGAGTACGTGGAGCTACTCCAGCGCGATCCTGCCGAATTCGACCGCCTTTTCAACACGATTCTCATCAACGTGACGACGTTCTTTCGCGACGGAGTACCGTGGCAATTTCTGTCCGAGGAAGTACTCCCGCGCATCGTCGAGCAGAAACCGCCGGACGAGCAGATCCGAGTGTGGAGCGCCGGGTGTGCCTCCGGGCAGGAGCCGTATACCCTGGCAATGGTGCTCGCGGAATCGATCGGAATCGACCAGTTCCTCAAGCGAGTAAAGATCTACGCCACTGATCTCGACGACGAGGCGCTGACCTACGCACGGCACGGCGTATACACCGCGAAGGAAATAGATCCGGTCCCCGATCTGCTGCGCGAGAGGTACTTCGAGCAACATGGCGGGTTGTACTCGTTCAAGAAGGCGCTGCGACGCTGTGTGATTTTCGGACGCAATGATCTGGTCGACGACGCCCCGATTTCAAAGATCGATCTGCTCGTTTGCCGGAACACTCTCATGTACTTCGACTCACGTACGCAGGGGAAGATTTTGCAGCGCTTCCGTTTCGCGTTGCGTGACGGCGGATTCCTCTTCCTCGGCAAGGCCGAGACGCTGGCGACACACGGGAATGCGTTCACGCCCGTCGATCTTCAGCGTCGCGTGTTCGTCAAAACGTCCGATGGGAGGCGAGCTGTTCCGGTTCTCTTCGCCAGAAACGAGAAGGCGGGCACTGATGGCAAGGACGCACGCGAAAAGGAGAGGCTCATCGCCGACGCTGCGTTCGAGAGATCGGCGCTCGCGCAGTTCGCGGTCGAGAGGGACGGTCATTTGGCGGTGGCCAACGAGCGCGCGCGCCAACTTTTTCGCCTGAGCACCCAGGATGTCGGCCGTCCGCTGCACGACCTCGAAATGTCGTATCGACCGGTGGAGCTCCGCTCCCTCATCGACCAGATCCAGACCGACGGCCGGCCCATCAAGCTACCGGAGATGCCGTGGCCGCAAGCCGGCGAAGAGCGTTGGTTCGACGTCCAATTGATGCCTCTCTTCGACGGGGACGGGAGCAGAGTGCTCATTGGAATCAGTGTGAGCTTTGACGATGTAACTCTCCAGCGGCAGCTGAAGGTGGAGTTGCAGCAATCGAGCTCGGAGCTGGAGACCGCGTATGAGGAGCTCCAGTCGTCGAACGAGGAGCTGGAAACGACGAACGAGGAGCTGCAGTCAACGGTCGAGGAGCTCGAGACGACTAACGAGGAGCTGCAGTCGACGAACGAAGAACTGGAGACGATGAATGAGGAGCTGCAGTCGACGAACGAAGAACTGGGGTCGATCAACGATCAGTTGCGCTTGCGCGGAGTTCAGCTCGACGAGGTGAACCAGTTTCTGGAGTCGATCCTTGCGGGCCTGCGTGGCGGAGTAGCGGTGCTCGATCAGCAGATGCGCGTCAAAGTCTGGAGCCGCCATGCCGAAGATCTGTGGGGCGTGCGAGCGGCTGAAGCAATCAACGCTCGTCTGAGCGAGCTCGACATCGGATTGCCACTGGCGGATGTGGCGCCGCTGATCGAAGCGACCTTCGCGTTTCCGGCAAAGACGCAGGAGCGGACGATCGTGGCGACGAACAGGCGCGGAAAGCAGATCGAGTGTCGCGTCGCGGCGAGTCCACTGGTGGGGTCAGATCATCTGGGAGTGCAGGGCGTCATACTCGTGATGGAGGACACCACAGCCCGAGCTTGAAACACGACGGGGCATGGCGATCGCCATGCCCCGTTCGATTTCGTCCCGGCTTGATGTGTTAGGCGGTGCTTTCGGTCGTCGCGGTCGATCTTCTTCCACCACGCGACGCCTCACCGCCCTTGCGTCCCGCGATTCTCGCTTCTTCGCTCGTGAACTCGTGGGCGGTTCCTTTCTGGTGAGCGGCGCGTCCGCCCTTTGCCGCGATCGCGCGCTGCGCCTGAGGATCCATCGCCGCGAATCCGCGTGGTGTCTTGCGACTGACGCCTCCCGTGTTTCGCGATTCCACTCCGCTGTCCGCTCTCCCTCCCGTGAGCGTTCCGCTGTTACGCTCGATGTTGCGTACGCTCCCTGTCATGATGCCACTGTTTCCGGTCATTGTGCCGGTGGCACCTGCTTCCATTCCTGCTGCGCCGCTGCTACGTCCGCTCCGCTCGTCCATTCTGTCTCTCCGGTTATCAGCATAGTCTGCCATTATCGATCTCCTGCCGCGATTTCGAGTTTGGTGGCCGCGGCGGCTGGACATCCATCGCGAGAGCGAGGGTTTGTCGGAGTGAGGCCGCGTCCGAGTGAGAAGTTCTGATGCGCAAGCGTCAGGCCGCAATTTCCGCTAGGGTGCGAACCGCCCGCAAGGCTCCGGAAAATGTGGATTTCTCCATTTCTCTCACTTGTGTGACACCGGCTCTCTTTTCTCAGACGCTCGCGAGGGCTTATCTTATAGCGCACAGGCCCCCCGCCGGCGCGTCCACGTCGGCGCGGCACTGTGTTTGAAGAATTCTCGTCTGCGCCGCTGTCGGCTGGCTCTCGTCACCGTCCTCATTCCCTCCGAGGTCGCAAGTGAATCCAGTAGAAGAAGAGACTCTCTCGAAGATTGAGGTGCTCGCCGACCTCGAGCCGGTAGTGGGCGAGCTTATGGGGGCGCACGAAGCGAAGCGCGTACTGTGGTTCCCCGCGGAGCTGCTGGAGGCGCCGCCAGGAGAAGATCCGGATCATCATCTGCGCGCGCTGCGCGAGAGAGCGCGGGGAATCAGCGATCCGGCGCGCGTCGCGCTAGCGCTCAATCTCCTCACCGAAGAGGGTCTTCCCCATTTCCATCGGCTGCTCGCCGTCTACCTCGGCACGGATAGCATCTGGGCCAGGTGGAACAATCTCTGGACGGCGGAGGAGGACAGGCATGGCGCGATTCTTCACGATTACACGAGGGACGCCGGAGTCTTCGACCCGGTCGTGATCGAGAAGATGCAGTTCGATTACATCAAGGCCGGCTTCGAACCCGAGTGGGACAAGGATCCGTACCGCGTCTTCGTCTACACATCGCTCCAGGAGAGGGCGACGCAGGTATCGCACGCCAACACCGGCAAATTCGCGTCGCAGTACGAGCCGACGATCGGGACGGTGCTCCAGAACGTGGCCAAGGAGGAAGCGCGCCACTACACGTTCTATCGCTCGGTGTTCAAGGCAGTGTTGGACCGCGACCCGAATCAGGGGCTTGTAGCGGCGGCGAAGATCATGCCCGCGATCGACATGCCGGGGGTCAACATGCCGCATTTCCGGGAGCTCGCCGATGTGGTGCGTCGCGCCGGGATTTACGGCCCGCGCGATTACCTCAAGATCGTCGAGGAGTTGATCAAGTACTGGTCGATCGAGTCGCTCGACGGGTTGAACGATCTGGGCAGGAAGGCGCAGGAAAAGATCATGGCCATTCCGGCCCGTCTCGAGCGCATCGCCGACATCATGGAGCAGAAATCCAAGCCCAAGAGTTTCGCCTTCGACGTGATCTTCAATCGCGTCTTTGCGATGGAGTGATTCTTTCTTGGTCCAGATCTGTTCGCGGGTCAGTCGGCGTGGGGGTCCTCTTCGGCCGCACACTCGCTCCCGCGGAGCCCCTAACTACGCTCGTTCGCTCTGCTCACTCGCGGGTCTCCTCTGGTCGCTCCCTTGAGCGGCCTACGACGACCCCCACGCCTCCTTCCCTGTCCGGCATCTTGAGCGGCGCACCTTCTCCATCGCGAGCGCGATCGAGCTCACGTCACGCAAGGCTCCTCCCGCTCGAACCTGCCCGCAAAGTCGTCGCGCTGAGCGCTGAGACGGGCTATCGGAGGCACGCGCCAACTGCAGTGGAACACCGCGCCTCGACCCAGACCGAGATGCGTCTGCAGCGAGAGAGACCGCGCTAGGATCCCGAGAGTCCAAGGTCGGCCGAGCGCGCCTGCATGGCGCTGATGACGAACGCAATGTGCTCGTCGAGATCGACACCCAGCTCCGTCGCGCCGTTGATGACATCGTCGCGGCTCACGCCGCGCGCGAACGCCTTGTCCTTCATCTTCTTCCGGACCGACTTCGCGTCGACCTCATGGACGCTTTTCGTCGGGCGCACAAGCGCCGTAGCCGTGATCAGCCCGGTGAGCTCGTCAACCGCGAAGAGTGCCTTCGCCATCCTCGACTCGCGCGCCGTGTTCGTATAGTGCGCGTGGCCCAGTATCGCCTGGAGAATGTCTTCGGGATAACCCTTTGCGCGAAGGACGCGGACTCCCTCCGACGGGTGCTCCTCGGTCGGTGAATGGGCGCTGTTCGGAAAGCGCTCATAGTCGAAATCGTGGATGAGACCCGTGATGCCCCAGCGATCTTCGTCTTCGCCGAACCTGCGTGCATAGGCGCGCATAGCGCCCTCTACAGCGAGCATGTGCTTCCGGAGCGATTCGCTCGCCGTGTACTCCTGCATGAGCGCGAGGGTATCCTCGCGCGAGGGTATCGTGCCTTCGTCAGTCATATATGATCTCGAAAATCCGCTGCTGAAGATTGCGCCGATGGTGCGGCGCTCCTCCCGACCCGTCCAAAATCTATGAATCCGCGCTGAGGATTTGTCGAGAGTAGCTCGACCTCGATCTCGTCCCCGACGTCGACGCCGCGCTCCCCTCGCATTAGCCTTCCCTCTACCGGCGGATCCACCACTCGCACGTACGTGCCGGTCGACTTGTTTCCCGTTACGATTGCTTTGAAGCGCTGCCCGACGCGATCGCTGAAAAGAATCGCCGCCGCGATCTTCCGCACGTTTCGCTCGACCTTCCGCGCGGCGTCCTCTTTGAGCGTGCAACTGCGCGCGATTGCGGACAACTCCTCGTCGGTGTAGGGCGGCGGGCTGTTCGCCAGCACCGCTTTCAGCACCCGCTGCGTTACCAGATCGGCATAACGGCGGTTGGGTGCCGTCGAATGCGTGTAGTCCTGGACCGCCAACCCAAAATGCCCGGGCTCTTCGACGCCGGGCTGGTCGAGAATGTATTCGCCGGGACCAAGCAGCTTGACCACCGCCAATGACACGTCGGGGAAGTGGTCAGGATCGGCGCTCTTCCGCTCCAGCATGAAGTCATGCAGTGCCGCCGGATCGGGCGCGGCCGGTAAGCTCTTTCCATACTGCTTTGCCAGCTCGACGATCCGTTCCCAACGCTCGGGGCTACGCACTATGCGCCTGATCGATGAAACGTGATGCGCCTCGAGAAAGCGCGCCACCGATCCATTCGCCGCGATCATGAAATCCTCGATCAGATCGGTAGCCGAGTTTCTGAGAGTCTTTTCGATGCCTGTCACCTTCCCACCTTCTGAGACGGCGCGTGCCTCGACCGTCTCGATCTCCAGCGCGCCATTATCGAGTCGATGCTTCCTCAGGGCAGCGGCAATCTTTGCCTGCAAGCGCAGCTGCTGCTCCAACCCCGAAAGTTGCGCAACCTCGGGAGGCGCCGGTGCGCGCGAATCCAGCCACGCCCCAACCGCCGAATAGGTGAGCTGCGCCTTGTTCCCGACGCGCGCGCGATAAACCTCGCCCGATTTCACCGTGCCTTCCAGGGTCACGATCATCTCGACTACGACTGCCTTTCTGTCGGCGCCTTCGAACAACGATGTCGCTCCCGCGGACAACTCGGTTGGAATCATCGGAAAAATCACCGCGCCCGTGTACACGGTCGTCGTCTGTTCCGCCGCGCGCACGTCGATCGCTGAACCCTTCGGCGCTTCGTAGTCGACATCCGCAACTGCGACGCTGAGCCGCCAATCGCCCCCGCTCAATTCCTCGGCGCGTTCGACCTGATCGAGGTCGCGCGTGTCGTCGTTGTCGATCGAAGACCAGAGAAGACCACGCAAATCCCTGACAGGAGCGCCGGTGTCCGGACGCTTGCCGAGGTTCTGCAGCTCCGAGCGGACCGCGGGATCAGGGTCGGGATCGAACCCCTGCTCGATCATCACGCGCCGCGCGACATCGCGCAGGTCCTCGGTCAGCATTTCGGAAGCGATTGCATCAGCATGTGCGCGACATCGATCGCCAGCTGCATCACCAGCAACGCGCCGAGCATGATGGACACGTTCATCCACGGGCGTTGGCGCAACGGCAAAGTCCGCGCGTACAACATCGTCCCAACGACGATCACCAGACCTTCGGCCGCGAAGTCCGCGATCGGATGGTTGTAAAGGTTGAGACCGATCATCGGCCCACCGGGCCACGTTGGCTTGTAGCCCGTGATCCAGTCGAGGAACATGTGCGAGAGGATCACGCCCGAGACAATGGCTGCACCGGCCCAGTCGCGCGTCACCAGCGCGTACGTCAAGAATCCGATCGCGGCAAAGAGAAGAACAGCCGGAATGGAGTGCGACAGCATCTCGCCCCCTTCGTAGCGGCCAGCCAGGCAAAGGCCGGTGTCGACCCAGTCCGGGGTGTAGGTGGCGATGAGCAGCGCAAGAAGACCGATGCTCGCGCGTAGGCGCTTGGCGGCAAGGGCGGCACCGACGTGACCGATGTACATCTAGCGGCGGAAGCGGCGGTCGATCAGCAACGGAACCAATGTTGCGACCAGTAGCGCTCCGATGAGACGCGAAAGATAGATGAAGTGATCGGCGGTAAATTTGTATGAGATCATGTAGCCGCTCTTAAAGCTAAGCGTGCGCCGCCAATGCGCGCACTCCGGATCCCCGTCGCCAGGCCTGCAAAGACAGCCTAATGCACGTCAAGAATCTCGAGTGCTCATTCTGCCATCGCGAGTACGAGGCGAGACGGCCCCACAACGTCTGCACCGAGTGTGGGAAGCCGCTGCTGGTGCGGTACGATCTCAAGCGGATCGCGAAGTTTCTCACTCGTCAGACGCTTTACGCACGGAGAGCCGATCTCTGGCGCTATCGCGAGGTGCTGCCTGTCCGCCGCGAAGACAATATCGTGACGCTCGGCGAGGGTTGGACGCCGCTTCACCACGCCTGGCACCTGGGTGAGGCGCTCGGAATGAAGGAGCTGTACATAAAGGACGAGTCGCTCAACCCGACTCAGAGCTTCAAGGCGCGCGGGATGGCCGTCGCGGTATCGATGGCAAAGGAGCTCGGCGTGAAGAAGCTGGCGGCCCCGTCAGCGGGGAACGCCGCCGGCGCCCTCGCCGCCTACTGCGCGCACGCCAGCCTCGAGGCGTTTCTCTTCATGCCGCGCGATACTCCGCGCGCGAACATCATCGAGTGCGAGGTCGCGGGCGCGCACGTCACGCTGGTGGATGGACTGATCACGGATTGTGGCGCCGAGGTAGCGCGTCGAAAGGACGCTGAAGGCTGGTTCGACGTCTCCACGCTCAAGGAACCGTACCGCGTCGAGGGAAAGAAGACTCTCGGTTACGAGATCGCCGAGCAGTCGGCCTGGGTGCTGCCTGATGTGATCATTTATCCGACGGGCGGAGGAACCGGGCTTGTCGGAATGTGGAAAGCGTTCGACGAGATGCAGGAGCTGGGATGGATCGACAAGAAGCGTCCACGCATGGTCTCGGTGCAGGCAGCGGGGTGCGCGCCGATCGTCCGCGCCTTCGAGAAGGGCGAGCGTTTCGCGGAGGAATTTCCCAATGCCGCGACTATCGCATCGGGACTGCGTGTGCCGAAAGCGATAGGAGATTTTCTGATCCTGGACGCGATTCGCGAGTCGGACGGCTTCGCAATAACGGTCACCGACGAAGAGCTGATCGCCGGGGCGCGGGAGATCGCGCGCCGCGAAGGAATCTTTGCCGCGCCCGAGGGTGGCGCGTGCGTTCCGGCGTTACGAAAACTCCTCGAGCGCGAGAAGGTGAACGCCAGCGAGAGAGTAGTGCTGTTCAACACGGGATCCGGCATCAAGTATCTCGACGCGTTCGACAGCGACGTGAAGGAAAAAACGCCGAAGAGTCAGCGCAAAAGTGCCCTGGGTCCGTCGTTGTGACTGAAGAAGGAGCTGAGTCGACGGTCTGAGGAGTATCCCAAATGGCGAAGAAAGCTGCCCAACGCCCGAAAAAGCGCGGAGAGTCTAGCCGCGCACCGGTTGGACGCGTGCATTTGTTGGCTGCGATGAGTCTCGATGGCTATATAGCATCGCCCGATGGCGGCTACGAGTGGCTCGAGCCCTACGCCGATGCGCGTGCGGGCTACGGTGTCTTCATGAAAACCATCGGCTCTGCTGTGATGGGGCGAACGACTTATGATAAAGCCGTTGACCAGGGTCATGCCGAGTTTGGCGGCATACCGACGTACGTGGTGACGCACCGCCCGCTTGTCCCGCTCTCACCCGACATCATTCCATACAGCGGCGAGCTTGGTCAACTGGTCGAAGAGCTGCGCGAGCGCCACCCGCGCGATATCTGGTTAATGGGCGGAGGCATTCTCACCAACGCGTTTCGCGAAGCGGACCTGATCGACCTCTGGTCGATCGCGGTGATTCCGACGGTGCTTGGCGCCGGCCTGCCGATGTTTCCGCCGATGACGTTTGGCGAGCGTCGCTTGCGACTCGTACACACTCGCAAATATCCGAGTGGCGTCGTCGCGCTGGGCTATGAACGCAGGTGACGCATTCAACAAGGCCGCCGCTCGCTATCTGATTCCGATCAGCTTGTGTGTTTGAATGCTCAATCGCCACCGCGGGTGACGCAGACAATGCTCGATCGCGAGCTCCGTGTTGCGCACTATGTCGGGCCCATCCATCGGCTGCAGGAAGAAGTGGCGAAAATCGAGCTGCTCGAACCTCTCCGGCATCGCGTCGGGCTGTGGGTAGACCAGCTTGAGCTCATTACCGGTCGTCTGGACGAGCGGAGCGCCGGCTTTGGGACTGACACACACCCAGTCGAGTGACCTCGGCGCGGGTCTTGTGCCGTTCGTCTCGACCGCTACTTCGAACCCTCGGCGATGCAGTGCCTGGATGAATTCTTCATCGAGTTGAAGGAGCGGTTCGCCACCGGTACAGACAACGTACCTCCTTGATTCGTCGCGGTCGCTTTCCCTTTTCCCGTTGCGGTCGGCTAACGCAATGCCTTCCCCCTGCCAGCATCGATCGATTGCGTCCACAAGCTCTGTCGCGCTCTTGAACTTGCCGCCATCTGGTCCCGTGCCCACGAAATCGGTGTCGCAGAACTGGCATACCGCGCGCGAGCGATCCTCCTCGCGACCCGACCAGAGGTTGCAACCCGAGAACCGGCAGAACACCGCGGCCCTCCCTGCCTGCGCTCCTTCGCCCTGCAGCGTGTAGAAGATTTCCTTCACCGTGTAAGTCATCGGGGTCGTCTGCTATCCCGGGCAGGCCCGCCAGCCGTCGCGTAATCGATCGGATCCTCCATCCCCGCCTCCGCAAACCCTTTCAGGCGCAGCTGGCACGCATCGCACCGCCCGCACGCCTCGCCGCTCGAGCCCGGATCGTAGCAGCTGGTGGTCTCCGAATAGTCGACTCCCAGCGAGGCGCCAAGCCTGATGATCGCCGCTTTGGTGAGCGAGATGAGGGGAGTGCGGATGAGGAGACGAGTCTTTCCTTCGACACCGGTCCGCGTGGCGAGGTTAGACATCTTCTCGAACGCGCGAATGTACTCCGGCCGACAATCCGGATAGCCGCTGTAGTCGAGCGCGTTCACGCCGATGAAGATGTTCGATGATTCTACGACTTCAGCGAGTGCCACCGCGTAGGAGAGGAAGATCGTGTTGCGCCCGGGCACGTAGGTGACGGGTATCTCGCTCGCACTGATAGCGCCGGGCTCGAGATCGCGGTCCTTGGGCACCGGAATGTCGCTGGTCAGCGCCGATCCACCGAATACGGTCAGGTCGATGTCGACGACGTGGTGCTCACGGACTCCAGCGTGCCGAGCGATTCGTTTTGCCGCCTCGACCTCCGACGAATGCCGCTGGCCGTAACGGAAAGTCAGCGCATGGATGGCGAAGCCTTCGCTCTTGGCGACGGCGAGAACCGTCGTCGAGTCGAGGCCGCCGCTCAGAAGGACGATGGCCGTCGAGTCAGCCGACTCGTTTGTGTTCAACGATGATCTCACGGGATTTCTCTTCCGTGAAAGTTATACGGTCTTCTACCGCGCGCCGACAAGCGGACGCATTTTTCAGCGGGCGATAGAACCCCAAAAGGAGCATGAGACGTGAGTGTTGCGCGAACCCTTTCCCCTGTCCTTGCCGCGCTGGCCTTGGCCTGCACTACCGCACTCCAGGTCGGACAGAACGGTGGCTCGACGAGCCCCGCGATCACCGCTCAGGATCTGAGCACCCGCCTCTACATTTTCGCGGACGACTCGATGTTGGGGAGGCAGTTCGGAACTCAAGGCAATCTGAAGGGAACGCAATACATCGCGAACGAGCTGGCAAAGATGGGAATCCAGCCCGGCGGAACGGGCGGGACTTATTTCCAGGACGTGCCAGCCTATCGCGTCGCCCTCTCACCCGACGCGCGCGTGTTCGTCGATGGTGCCCCGCTCACATTGGGTAGCGATTTCATCACCAACTTTCCGGGCTCGGGGCGCGCGATTCCGATCGACAGTCTGCAAGTCGTTTATGGCGGCGACCTGTCTGACACGACAACGTTGATTCCTCCGGACCAGGTGGCGGGCAAGGCCGTGCTTCTTTCCATTCGGACCCCGCTGCAACGCAATCCCGGGCAGATACTGGCGCGATACGCTGGTGCGCGAGCGATCATCACCGCTAACGATCCGCGCACAGTCAGGCCTTACGCCGTTACAATTTCGACCGACACTACGCCAGCGCGGGTCAATCTCGTTGTCTCTCCGTCCGTCGCGGCGCGGCTTGTTGGCGGCGACCCGCTCACCCTTCGAGCGGGAACTCTCGGCCGCTGGGTTCGCTTCTCGTCCATTGGCTTCACCAGATCGGCCGCGCCGGCGCGTAACGTAATTGGGATTATCCCGGGGACCGATCCTGCTTTGCGCGGTGAGTACGTAGCCCTCGGCGCGCACAATGATCACCTCGGAATTCGGTTCGCTGGTCCGCTCGACCACGATTCTCTCCGCGCCTACAACATCATCGCGAACAGGATCGTAGAAGCGCGGACGCACGCCACGCCCGGGACTCCCGGAGGCGGCCTGACGGCTGCCGAGCGAGCATCGATTCACGTCAATGTCGACAGCCTGCATCGCATGCGGCCGGCGCGGATGGACTCGATCTACAATGGCGCCGATGACGACGGGTCGGGCTCGGTCGGCGCTCTCGAGATCGCTGAGGCGTTTGCGAAATCGGGGGTGCGGCCCCGGCGCTCGCTGATTTTCGTCTGGCATACCGGAGAAGAAGCGGGCCTCCTCGGGTCGCGCTATTTCACGGATAACCCGACGGTGCCACGCGATTCGATCGTCGCGCAGCTGAACATGGACATGATCGGACGCGGAGGGGCCTTCGATTTCGTTGGTGGTGGCCCGACGTATCTGCAGCTCGTGGGATCACGCCGCCTCTCGACCGAGCTCGGCGACATTGTCGAGGCGGTTAACAGAAGCGAGCCGACGCCCCTCAGCTTCGATTACTCGTTTGACGCGAATGGACATCCGGAACGCATCTACTGCCGGTGTGATCACTATGAGTATGCGCGTTACGGCATCCCGATCACGTTCTTCACGACTGGCCTGCACATGGATTACCACCAACTGACCGACGAGCCACAGTACATCGATTACGAGC
>DASWDV010000096.1:0-19002 GCA_036395075.1 Gemmatimonadaceae bacterium
AAAAGCGATTTTCGCACAGATGAATTCACGTACGCTCGGGTGCACCCTGCTGATGGCGGCGGCTTGCGCGCCGTCGGCTGCAACCGTACCTCCGGCTGGTGCACCGCCGTCCCCTGCCATGCCACTACCGGCGGCAGGTAGTGTTCCTTCGGCGACGGCGCTACCGGCCGCCCAACCGCGATTCCCAGCGGGCACGCGGTTCCTCAGGATCATCGCGACCAACGACTTTCATGGCGCACTCGAGCCGCGCCTGGATGCGAACGGGGTGAGGCGGGGCGGAGCGGCCTATGTCGCTGCCGCGATCGATCGCGCCCGTAACGAGTGCGAACCCACGTGCCAGACGCTGCTTCTCGATGCGGGAGATCTTTTCCAGGGCACTCCAGCATCGAACCTGTCCTACGGCCGGCCCGTAATCGACTACTACAATAGGATGGGTTACGCCGCGTCGGCGCTCGGCAATCACGAGTTCGACTGGACTACCGACACGCTGCGTGCGAGGATGCGGCAGGCAACATTTGGAATCTTCGGCGCCAATGTCCGATATAGCGATGGTCGCGATGTGGACTGGATTCCCAACGACACGATCGTCTCGCGTGGCACGGCGAAAATAGGAATCATCGGCGTTTCGACTGTCGCCACTCCTACGACTACCCGGGCTGCCAACGTAGTCGGTCTCCGCTTCGACAACCCGGCGCCCATCGTCGACAGCATCGGCAGCGCACTCAGAAAGCGCGGCGCCGATTTCGTACTTGTGATCGCGCACGCCGGCGCGAGCTGTGGTCGCGATGGGGCGACGGACTGTAGCGGCGAAATAATCGATCTCGCGCGCAACCTGACGACGAAGGTGGACGCAATCGTGAGTGGCCACACTCACACGCTCGTAAACACTGAGGTAAAGGGAATTCCAATCGTTCAGGCGAGATCGAGCGGCCGCGCCATCGACGTTCTCGACCTTCCGCTTGGTGTCGGCGCAAATCTCCCTGTTCGACACGAGGTTCGTGAGATTGCTGTCGACACGCTTCAGCCGGTCGCCGCTATCGATTCGATCGTGCAAACCGCCGTCGCGCGTGTCTCTTCGCTCGTCAATCGGCGCGTCGCGACTATTCCCATCACCCTCGCTCGGCAAGGATCGCAGTATCCGCTCGGCAACCTCATCGCCGACGCACAGCGTTGGGCAGGAAACGGAGACGTAGCGATCATGAACAACGGCGGTATACGAACCGAGTTGCGCGCCGGCGAGGCGACCTTTGGGTCTCTGTTCGAGGTTCAGCCGTTCGGAAACACGCTCTACGCGCTCACGATGACGGGCAAGCAGCTGCGAGACCTGCTTGAGGCGATGGTTGGCAAATCATTGGTGAACGACCACGTCAGTGGTCTCAGCATCAGGTACGATCCAACAAGGCCGGCGGGGTCGCGCATTGTCTCCGTGACGATGACGGACGGTACTCCACTCTCGGTTACGAAGACATACAATGTCATCATGAACGATTTTCTTGCGACCGGCGGCGAAGGGTACGATGCCGGGCGACGCGCCACGTCGTCGAAGCCGCTCAACATCGTCGATCTCGACGCGCTGATCGATTATCTCCGGTCGTTGCCCGCGCCGATCACCGCGCCCGTCGAGGTACGTATCGCGCCGGTGTCGTCTTGAGCGAAACCGTACGCGTGTACATCAACGGGAAGCCCATCGACGTCAGCGCATCCGCGACCGCGCTCGATGCGGTAGCCGCCATCGACAGCACGCAAGCGGATGCGGTGCGAAACGGCGAACGGATGATCACGGACAGTCGTGGGATCGCGACCGCGAGCGACTCCCCAGTGCACAACGGGGCAATTTTTCGCATCGTTCGCGCTCGGCAAACTGCCTCTGACGACATGGACTTCGACCCATCGTAATGCCACTCTCGATCTTCTCAACGAAGCTCCGCCAGCTGCCAAAGGCGGAGCTGCACTGCCATCTCGATGGTTCATTGCGCCCGCAAACGCTCCTCGAGCTGGCACGGGACAGGCGCATCGAGCTTCCAAAACAGAGCGCCGGGGAGCTGGCGGCGTTCATGAGGGTCGATGACGCCCAAAGCCTGGACGATTACCTGCGCCGCTTCGACGTCACGATCTCCGTGCTACAGAGCGAAGACGCGCTGGAGCGCGTTGCGTATGAACTTGCTGAAGATGCGGTGGAGGATGGCGTTCGGTACATCGAGGTGAGAAATGCTCCGATTCTGAACGTCGTTCAGGGACTTACCGTGGTGCAGGCAATCGAAGCACCTCTTCGCGGGCTACGCCGCGCGGAGAACGATTTTGGAATTACAGCACGGTTCATCGTCTGTGGGCTGCGTCAATTTCCGCCCGCCGATTCACTCGAAATGGCAAAGCTCGCCGTCGAGTTCAAGAACGATGGCGTCGTCGCGTTCGACCTGGCTGGTGGGGAAAAAGGAAATCCAGCCGCCCGCCACGCCGAAGCATTCCGCTATGCGCGCGAGCATGATCTGGCGGTCACAGTCCACGCCGGCGAAGGGGATGGAGCAGAGTCGATCCGACAGGCCGTCCATGTCTGCGGTGCGGACCGGATTGGTCACGGGACGCGCCTCATCGAAGACCCGGACCTCACTCAGTACGTGAACGACCGCCGGATCGCGCTCGAAGTCTGTCTCACCAGCAACGTGCAGACTCGCGTTGCCGATTCGTACGCCACCCATCCGTTGCGCGACTACTTCGATCGTGGACTCAATGTCACCCTCAACACCGACAACCGCTTGATGAGCGCCACGACTCTGACCGATGAGTACGTGTTCGCCGCGGAACACCTCGGCTTCACGGTGGAAGAACTGGCCGGCGTCGCTCTCAACGGGTTCGAGAGCGCATTCCTGCCCTGGGAGGACAGACTGGTGCTGATCGAGGAAGTCTCGGACCAGATCGATGAGTTGATCGGAATCGAGGGTTGAAAATGGAATACTCCGCCGATGCCGCGAACAAAGCGGCGAAGGCCATACGCGACCGCGCCGGCATGTCGAATCTCGAGATCGGGATCATACTTGGCTCCGGTCTTGGTGGTCTCTCGAAGAAAATCGGCGCGGCCGTGCGTATCCCGTTCAGCGACATCGCGGGATTTCCACCCCCGACTGTCGCCGGCCACGAAGGCGCCGTCTTCACTGGAACGCTGGGCGGGCGCAACGTCGTCGCACTCAGCGGAAGATTCCATTTGTACGAGGGACATTCGTCGGCCTTGGCCGCCTTTCCGGTCCGCGTCTTTCACGCCCTCGGGGCCCGCGAGCTTTTCGTGTCGAATGCGGCGGGCGGGATCTCGCAAAAACTGGCCGTCGGTGACCTGATGATCATCTCGGACCACCTCAATCTCATGGCGACGAATCCGCTCGTCGGCGGGCAACAGGAAGGCGAGCTTCGGTTCCCTGACATGACCGACGCCTACGATCCGCTGTTTCGTCGAGTTCTGCGCAACGCGGCGGAGAAGCTCGGCATTCGGCTGCGCGAAGGCGTCTACGCCGGATTACTCGGACCGTCCTACGAAACGCCGAGCGAGGTAAGAATGTTGAGGATCCTGGGAGCCGATGCTGTGGGGATGTCGACCGTTCCTGAAGTCATCGTTGCTCGGGCGCTGCGAATGCGCGTCGCGGGCGTTAGCTGTATCACGAACGCGGCCGCCGGTCTCACCGGTGCGGCGCTAAGCCATGCGGATGTCCTCGAGACGACACAGCGCATCAGCGCGTCCTTCGAGTCGCTGGTGACGGAATTTCTCGCGAGCTCGGCGAGCGTTCAGCCGTCTGCGGCGAGGTGATTCAAGGGTCCGTGACCAGACCCTAGCCCGGGCGCGCTTGCAATTGCGTTGTGAACGTAGTCGATGGCGCGACGGACGGCGGCGTGCAGCGATTCTCCCTTCGCGAGCTGCGCGGTGATCGCCGCCGACAGGGTGCATCCCGTCCCGTGAGTGTTCGTCGTGCTGAGACGTTGACCACGGAAAGAGCGCACGTCTCCGTCATAAAGGATGTCTACGACGCGGTCGCCGGAATTCAAATGCCCGCCCTTGATGAGCACCGCCCTGGCTCCCATGTCGTCGACCAGGATCTCCGCGGCCCGCGTCATGGCATCCTCGTCTTCGACCCGCTCGCCGCTGAGAATGCCCGCTTCGTGAAGGTTTGGTGTGACGAGCGTGGCGCGCGGGAGGAGCTCGCGACGAATCACCTCGATCGCATCGCTCTCGAGTAACACGTCGCCCGAAGTTGCGACCATCACCGGATCGAGAACGTAGTTGTCGAGCGAGTGATCACGAATCGCGGCTGCCACCGCCGACGCGACGGCCGCGTTCCCCAGCATTCCCGTCTTGAACGCAGAGGGCACGAGATCCTCGGCTACAGAATCGATTTGGGCGCGTACGAGCTCCGCCGAAACAGCCTCCCACCTGCTGACCCCGCGGGTGTTTTGCGCGGTGATGGCAGTGATCGCGGATGTACCGAACACACCGAACCTCTGAAACGTCTTGAGGTCGGCCTGAATTCCGGCGCCGCCGCCCGAATCCGACCCGGCGATGGTGAGCGCAATACGCACGAAGAAAAGATGCGCCGTGGGAGACCACGGCGCATCACTAGTTCGCGCGCGAACTCACCCAGTTGCCTGCGGCGATTCTATTGAACCTGTCGGGGCGGCGGGGATGGCGGGAGCGAATGAATCCTCGACTTGAACGAATGGAAGTTTCGGGTATCAGTCCCAAGTTGAGCCAGCGTTGCTCGTGGCAGCTGATCGATGCGTGCCTGAATCGCCTGGATTCGGTCCTCCTCGAGCGGGTGCGTGAGGAACCACGAATCGACGGCGCCAGGCTTGGACTTACGCTCCGCCAGCAGTTTCTGGAACATCGTCACCATTCCGACCGGACTAATTCCAGCGCGGACGACATTGTCGAATCCTTCCTGGTCGGCTTCTGCTTCATCCTGGCGGCTGAAGCGCGCAAACACGGCGCCGCCCGCGATGTTGATCGCCGCTCCAGCTACCTGGCTATTGCAGATGCTCGTCAGCACGCACGCGAGCGTCACACCAATGTTCGCGCCCTGCGCCTTTTCCATCTGCTTTACGGTGTGCCGCCTCAGCACGTGCCCGATCTCGTGCCCGAGAACGCCTGCCAGCTCGTCCATCTGATCGGCGCGCTCAATGAGACCGCGATTCACATAAACAAAGCCACCGGGCACGGCGAAAGCGTTCACTTCCTGCGCGTCGACGATGAAGAAGTGCCAGTCGAGATCGCGCCGGTTGGTGAGCTTGGCCATCGAGTCGCCGAGCACGTTGATGTAGCGATTGAGCTCCGGATCCTGGATGATCGGTAGTTGCGCGTTGATCTGTTGCGCATATTCCTGTCCCATCTGTACTTCCTGCTGCTGCGAAATACCACACGCGACGAGGGAGCAGGTAATCGCGATGCCCACGAGAATTCGCTTCATTGGTACTCCAACGCTGAGATTCCAAATGAGACGCGGAGGCAAGTCCTATTCCAGCTGAGTCGACCGCTCACCACGCGTGAAAATTCTTACACTTGCGCGCGATCTTGGACGCAGGAGATCGCGCGAAAAACATTCGCTTTTCGTCGCCGAGGGCGTTCGATCGGTCGAAGAGCTACTGCGGTCGGGATTAACCGTCCGGGGTGCGCTCGTCGCCCCGCAGCTTGCCGCCGCTCCACGCGGTCAGGCGCTGAGAAAAGCGCTCGACGAGTCCGGCGTCGAGGTAGCAGAGGTTTCCGAAAAAGATTTCCGCTCCGCAGCGGAAACCGAGTCGCCGCAGGGTGTAATCGCGATCGGCGAAATTCCGAGTCGCTCTCTTGATACACTCGAGGTCGCCAGAGTGTGCCGCCTTGTTCTGCTCGACGGAATTCAGGATCCGGGAAATGCAGGCACAATCCTCCGGACCGCTGCAGCTCTGCGCGCGACCGCCACGATCGCCCTGCCCGGCACCGTCGACTTGTGGAATCCAAAAGTCATACGCAGCTCCATGGGCGCACAATTTCAGCACGCGGCTTTTCACGCAACGCTCGAAGACGTCCTGTCCTTTCTCGAGCGTAACGACATAAACCTTTGGGCAGCTGACGCAAATGGCAGCGCGCTCGATCCCAAAGAGGCTGGGGCGCGACTCGCGATCGCCGTGGGCAACGAAGGTGCGGGAGTATCTTCCGCAGTGCGCGACAAAGCGCAGAAGACCGTATCACTTCCCATTTCTGGCAACGTCGAATCGCTGAATGTAGCGGTTGCGACGGGAATCATTCTCTACGAGCTTCGGTGATGATGGAAATCCTGGAAGGCATATACGTATTCGTAATTGGCACTGCCATCGGCTCATTTCTGAACGTGTGCATTGGGAGGTGGCCGGAAGGACTCTCCGTCGTGAAGCCGCGGTCGCGGTGTCCCAAGTGCGGTCACCAGATCAAAGCGAGCGAGAACATCCCGATCGTCAGCTGGCTCGTGCTGCGTGGGCGCTGCAGCAATTGCCACGAACGCATCTCGATTCAGTACCCGATGGTGGAGCTCCTGGTCGGATTGCTCTGGCTCGCTGCGTTTTTTCAGTTCGGTATGTCGTTCACCGCATTCCGAGTCGCGGTTCTCGCGACGGTTCTGCTCGGGATTGCGATAACGGACGCGAAGCACTTTCTCATTCCCGATGGATTTACCGTTTTTGGTTTGCTATTCGTGCTCCTCACCGCGTTCGTCGCACTCTACTTCGGCGAGGCGGAGCCGTTTGCCCGACCTTGGGATGCTGTGCTGGGGATGTGCGTCGGCGCCGGCGCAATTTCCATTGTCGGATGGCTGGGGGAGGTTTGGCTGAAACGCCCGGCGATGGGGTTTGGCGACGTGACGTTGATGGCGGTCGTGGGCGCGGCGCTCGGTCCTCCGCGAGCCCTGCTTACGATCTTCATCGCCGCCGTTCTTGCTCCAATCGTTCTACTCGGCGTCGTGTATCCATTGTCGGCGCGTGGACTCGCCGACGACAAGGGACAGACTGAGCTGGCACTCGAGTCGACCGGTGGATGGAGGAAGCGCGAGCTGCCATTCGGCGTCTTTCTTGCGCCGGCTGCGCTGATTGCATTGCTTTTCGGAGACGCGATGATCGCGTGGTACCTGCGCATCTCCGGGCTGTAATTCTCCTCACACGATCAGACATCCCGCATCCCGCTGTAATGACATTCGAGCTCAAACGAAGTTTCGCCGTGGCCGGCGCCGGTGTTCTCGCGCTTGTCTCGGCGTGCGAGAGCCAGAAGCCGAAGTACGAAGGGCCGTACGCGGCGGAGGTAGCGGAAGCCGTTCCGATGATTGAAAAGGCGGTGGGACTCAAGTACAAGAAACCGCCAAAGGTCGAAACGCGCTCAAAGGAGCAGGTGCGCGAGTTCGTCATCAAGCAACTGACCGATTCACTCGCGAAGCACGATATCACGGGACAGGAAGCGGCATACAAGCGGTTGGGGATGATACCCGACACCCTCAAGCTGCAGCCATTTCTCACCAGCCTCCTGGAAGAGCAGATCGTGGGGTACTACGATCCGCACACGAAGGTCCTGTACGTGGTCGATGGCGCCCCAAAAGACATGGCGTCGATGACGATTACTCACGAGCTCGTACACGCGCTGCAGGATCAATACATCAGCCTCGATTCCGTCCAGAAAATTCGGGACGACAACGACCGCCTCGCGGCGGCTCAGTCCGTATTCGAAGGCCAGGCTGTCTACGAGCAAATTTCCATCATGCTCGGCGGGACGAACATCGCAATCAACCTTCCGGGCGGGTGGGATCGCATCCGCGAGATGATTCGCGAAAACCAGGGATCGATGCCGATTTTTGCCGCGGCACCGAAGGTGATCCAGGAGACGCTCATCTTCCCGTACCTGAGCGGAGCCGAGTTCTATCGAAACTACAAGGAACGAAAGCGGGGCTCCGTCATCTACAACGACATGCCTACATCAACGGAGCAAATCATTCACCCGGCCGCGTTCTTCAGCACCCGTGACACGCCGACCAGAGTCACATTGGGCACTCTGAACAATGCCGCCAAGGTCTACGAAAACGACCTCGGTGAATTCGAGACGCGACTATTTCTTTACCAGGCATTGAACGATCAGAACGAAGCCGTGCGTGGCGCGACTGGCTGGGACGGAGATCGCTATGCGGTCGTGAATACGCCGCAGGGACAGGGGATCGTCTGGCTCACCGTTTGGGACTCGCCGGTAGAGGCGGGTGAGTTCTTCCATCTCGCCGGACAGGCGGTAGAGTCGCGCTACTCGACGAAAGCCGCGGCCAGCTCAACGGATCTCGTGAAGAATTATTCGGGTGGCGGAAGGACGCTCCAGGTCTCGACGATGGAGATTCAGGGGCGGCCCGTCGTGCTCTACGTCGACGTTCCTGCGGGTGCCAATCCGAATATCGTCAACGTCGCGCAGGTGACTCTCAAGCAATAACGCTCCGGCCCTGAGCTACAGACCGAGGAGTTTTTGCAGGCCGAAGGTGCAAACTCCGATCAGGCCCCCGAGCACGTAACCTGTCGTGATGATCAGGTTCAGCTCGTTCTGGATGACGTTGCGCAGGATTTCTTCCACGCGATCCACACTGAACGCCATCACTTTCCGCTCGACCATCGTCTGCACGTCGAGCTTTTTTATCAGTTCCGGTAGCTGGTCGTGGACCCACTCCCAGATCACCGGCGCGGCCTGCGCGGCGAGCCGCTTCGGGGCTTCGGGATCTTTTTTGGCCTCGACATCGCCCAGGATGTCGGATATCGGCTTCTGCAGGTAGGCGAGAATCGCGTCGTGGATCGCCTTGGAGATCTCCGCTCTGATCTCCGGCTCCTCGAGTAATCCCACGACCTGCTCGACACCATCGGTCTCGATGGCGTCGAGCACCGAGTCGAATTTCTTCTCTGTCATCATCAGCTTGGCGAACAGGCGCTCGTGGAATCGCATGTCGTCCACGAAGCGGTTGAACATCGCATGCAGCGCATCGCGCACTTTCACGCGCGTCGTCGGCTGGCCAAGGAACGCACCAAGCCTTGTCATCGCGACCGGCAGGTATGCCGTCGTCGCGCCCTCGAGTGCGGTGACCACCGCGGCGGGAACCTTGTCGATCAGGGGCTCGCGCGATGTCAGGATCGTAGTGATGACATCTTCGAGCCGCGATTGAAATGCGACGAGAAGCTCCGGACGCGCCAGCTCGCGCTGCAGGTCGCCGGGCGTTAACAGCCGCTCACCGACCGTGCGGCCGAGACTCTTCGCCAGTCGGGCCTGATTTTTCGGAATAGCTCCCTGGAATCCGAAACGCTTTTTCTTGGGGTTGAACAGCATCCACACGGCCACGGTGTCGGACAATCCGCCCGCCATTGTTCCGACAAAGACATGGATGCCGAACTGGACCCAGGGATTCTCTAGATTCACCTACTTGGTAACTGCTTCTGCCGGCTCTGCACGGTTGATTGACGCGGTGGTCGAATCGCTGACCGCGTTCTTCGCCGGAACGTCGCCGTGCGGTTCGACGGCGTCAGCAAGCCGTCCAGGCGGCTTCGGCAACAGCGCGAGGTGGATGATCTCGTCCATTGTCGAGACAAAGGTGAACGTCATGCTGTTGACGACCTCGTCGGGAATTCCGCGCAGGTCCTTGCCGTTGGCCTTAGGCAAGAGCACCTGGCGCAAACCGGCGCGGTACGCGGCCATCACTTTCTCCTTGACTCCGCCGATCTCCAGAACCTTTCCGCGGAGAGTCATCTCGCCGGTGAGCGCGATGTCGCGCCGCACGGGACGTCTGCTCAACACGCTCGCGATCGCCAGCGTCACGGCCGCACCCGCGCTCGGCCCGTCCTTGGGGATCGCGCCGGCAGGGAAGTGCACGTGTAAATCGACTTCCTTGAATTCCAGATCTTCGACGCCGAGAGTGTGGGCGCGCGACCGCACGTATGAATAAGCGGCATCGACTGATTCGCGCATCACGTCCCCGAGCTGGCCAGTCACCGTCAGGCGACCGGAGCCGGGCATCCTCAGCGCCTCGATTACCATTAGATCCCCACCGGTCGCCGTCCACGCCATTCCCGTGACGGCGCCGATCTCCGGCTCCTGCTCGGCGTCCTCGAGCGTGTAGGTCGGATTGCCAAGAATGTCGATGACCATCGCGTTGTCGACGACCCACGCTCCCTCTTCGCCGTCCGCCTTCTTGCGCGCACGCTTGCGCATCAGTGCCGCGATGTTGCGCTCGAAGTTGCGAAGGCCCGCTTCGCGGGAATACCGATTGGAAATGAACCCGAGTACTTCGTCGGTGAACTGGATGTCCTTGTCGGTGATTCCATGCTCTTCCAGCAATCGGGGCAGCATGTAGCGCCACGCGATCTCGACCTTCTCTTCCACGGTGTAGCCGAGGACACGAATGACTTCCATGCGGTCGCGCAGCGGAGCGGGAATGTCGTAGAGATTGTTGGCCGTGCAGATGAAGAGGATGCTCGAGAGATCGAACGGCAGATTCAGATAGTGGTCGACGAAGTTCGAGTTCTGCGACGGGTCGAGCACCTCGAGCATCGCGGCGGTTGGGTCTCCCGACGGACCGCCGCTCGTCATTTTATCGATCTCGTCGATCATCAGCACAGCGTCTCTCACCTGCACGCGACGGAGGGACTGGAGGATCAATCCGGGCATTGCTCCAACATACGTGCGGCGATGTCCGCGGATTTCCGCTTCGTCGCGAACGCCGCCGACCGAGATGCGGTAAAAGGCGCGATTTATGGAGCTCGCGATGGCTTCGCCGAGCGATGTTTTCCCGGTGCCCGGTGGTCCAACGAAACAGAGTATCGGGCCGTGCGGATCGCCGCCGCGCAGTTTACGGACGGCGAGGTACTCAGTGATGCGCTCCTTCGCTTCCTTTAGTCCGTAGTGCCTGCTGTCGAGCAGCTCTTCGACTTTCTTCAGCTCGATGACTTCGTCGGTCGTCGAGCGCTTGTTCCACGGAAGCGCGAGCATCCAATCGAGATAGGTGCGAATGACCTGGTACTCGCTGGAGGCCGGCGACAGGTTCCGCATCCGCTCGATCTCGCGCCGTCCTTCCTGCGCTGCCTTCTCCGGAAGATTCGCTTCCTCCAGCTTCTTGAGCGTCTCGATCGATTCCTTTTCGCCGGGGTCACCCTCGCCGAGCTCCGATTGAATCGCGCGCAACTGCTGGCGGAGGTAGAACTCGCGCTGGTGCTGCTCGATTTTGATCTCCGTCTGGCGCTTGACGTCTTCCGCCACGCGGGCGCGCCCGACTTCTCGCTCCACCCGACCGAGCAGGAACTTCAGACGCTGGCCGATGTTGAGTCGCTGGAGGATCTCATCTTTGTCGGAGACCTTGAAATTGAGGTTGGTCGCGGCAAGATCGGCGAAGCGCCCCGGATCGGAGATGTTCATCTTGAGGATCGCCGGCACTTCGTCGGGAATTCGCTCGATGAGTTCCGCCAGAGTCTCAGCGCCGGTCACAATCCGCGAAATCAGGTCATCGACTTCGTTCGTGTCGGGCGGAATCTCCTTCGCGGGCTTGATACGAACAACCGGGAAGGGCTCGGTTTGAACAACGCCCTCGACGACGATGCGACGCAGCCCCTGAAGCGTGATCTGCACCGTCTCGCCCGGCAGGTTGATGCGCTCGTGGACTCGTGCAGCGACACCAACGCGTCCGACGAACCGGTCGGGGTCGAGAACATCGTCGTGGTCTCCGCTGGCGACAACCAATCCAACGATGAGACCGGCGTGCTCGTTCGCTTTGAGAAGCGCCAGATTCTCCGGCGCGCCCATTTGAACGGCAATAGTGCCCAGTGGGTACACGATCGTTGATCGAAGCGCCATCAATGGCAGCGTCGCTGGTATTTCAGCGTGGAGTATGTCGTCTTTACGCTGTGTAGCAGCCATCCAATTCCTCTTGTCGGACGTGTGACATCGGTTGTTTCAGAAGTTAACGGCGCCTAAGTTTAAAGGCTATGTTCGAAGACCTGAGCGAAAAGCTCGAGGCCACGTTCGCCCGCCTGCGTGGCCGCGGAGTCCTGAGCGAAGCCGATATCAAGGAGGGCCTGCGCGAAGTTCGACGCGTGCTGCTCGAGGCGGACGTCAACTTTCAATTGACGCGTGAGTTCCTCGAACGTGTCGAGAAAAAAGCGACCGGAGTCAACGCGCTCAGTACTGTCTCACCCGGGCAGCAGCTGGTCAAGATCGTCCACGAAGAGCTCGCCAACATGCTCGGCGAGCGGCGTGAGGGACTGAAGCTTGGGACAGTACCTCCTTCGGTCGTCATGATGGTCGGGTTGCAGGGTTCCGGCAAGACGACGACGGCCGCAAAACTGGCGCGAAAGCTCAAGGCTGAAGGCCGGCCGACGCGGCTGATCGCCGCTGACGTTTATCGCCCGGCCGCGATCGACCAGCTCGAGACTCTCGGACGTGAGCTGTCAATTCCGGTGTACGCAGATCGAACCACGACCGACGTCGTCAAGATCGCCCGCGCCGGCGTGGCTGAAGCGCTTCACGAACGCGACCGCGTGGTAATAGTCGACACCGCCGGCCGTTTGCAGATCGACGAGCCAATGATGCAAGAGCTTGCTCGGCTCAAGGATGCGCTGCGGCCGAGCGAGATTCTGCTGGTCGCCGACGGGATGACCGGTCAGGACGCGGTCAAGATTGCGCAGGGCTTCGATAAGGCGCTCGACGTAACGGGCGTCATACTCACCAAGATGGATGGCGATGCGCGTGGTGGCGCCGCTCTCTCGATCTACGGCGTGATCAAGAAGCCGATCAAGTACATCGGTGTCGGCGAGAAGCCGGATGCGCTCGAAGAGTTCCATCCGGACAGGATGGCGGGCCGCATTCTCCAGATGGGAGATATCGTCACGCTCGTGGAGAAGGCCCAGGCCTCATTCGATGAGGCGGAGGCGAAGCGTCTCGAGAAGAAGGTGCGCAAGGAAGGGATGGACCTGAACGATTTCCTCAACAGCATGCGGCAGATTCAGAAGATGGGTCCACTCGAGGGGATCCTCAAAATGCTTCCCGGGGTGAACACGAAGGCGTTGAAGCAGATGAAGGCGGATCCGAAGCGCATGAAGCACGTCGAGGCAATTGTGCTTTCGATGACGCCGACTGAGCGCAAGAATCCGGGGATCATCAACGGCTCGCGTCGCGCACGGATCGCGAAGGGCGCAGGCCGCCCGATCAGTGATGTGAATCGTCTGCTCGATCAGTTCCGCGAGATGCAGAAGATGATGAAGAAGATGGCGGGCGGCGGACGCATGGGTCTTCCATCGATGCCCGGAACGTTCGGGATGCGATAGCGGCCATAGCCTTCACTGAGGCCGGCTACGGGAGGGCGATCACGTTGAAGGGCGCGTGAGGCGCGGCACAATCAGCGATTCGTTTTAGTCCCTTTCGCTTTCGACGGTTTCCGTGCGCGCCCACTCGCGTCCCGACCGTAGAGTTCGCGAAGCTCGTTCTTTGCACGGGCGAGTACACGCCGCTGCGAAGCACTCAAATCGGAGCCGGCGCGATTCATGTAGAACGTAAGCATCGACATTGCAGAGCGATACGGCGCGCTCTTGCGCCGATGGCTTCGCTCCGCGGATCGCTTGAGCGATCGGGCAATCCGCTGAGGATCCTTCCACGTGAAAACGCCGCGGTCGAGATCGAGAGCATTGCTGTGTTTCGTCACCGCAGCCGACCAGCGGCGACCCGTACGCGCATTTTTCGCGGCTCTTGCCATCTGAATTTCCAGGCTGCTTTGAGCTAGTGATTTGACATCGCAACCGATATGCCGCGCCCGACAAAATCAAAAGCCCGATTGAAGGCCTCGTAGCTGATAGCCCAGCGTTTGCTCGAGCAATCCCTCAGAATATCGCGCGCAGCAGGAGATGGCTCGGCAAATAAATGAGGATCGGAAATCCCAGCATCAGTGCCAATAGCCACAGCACCGATGGAAGCGGCCGCCGCGGGGGAGTTCCGAATCCGAATACCCAGTTGATGTTGTGCTCCGGCCTGGTCAACGCGTAGGTGACCGGCAACACAACCCAGGCGACGGCAGTCGCCACCCAGAAGGCACGTGCATCGTAGCCAAGGACGACCATTAGCCAAATGAGGGTCGCGGGAAGCACGACGTGAAAGAGCGAGAGACCTCGCATGAAGCGTGGGCGCCGGCTGTCAAACATGTAATCGGTCAGGCTCGAGACGTGTTTTCCGGTAAGCAGTCTCACAAAGAAGCTGAGGTTCCAAAACAGTTCCGGCGCGAGAACGGCGACCGCCGTGGCACTGGCGAAGAGCGAATTTTCCAGCCAGAGAGCGGCGGCCGTTGTGAACAAGGCCAGATCGGAGAACCACAAAAAGTTCAGGGGCCCTGCGTCTGCCTTGCGAGCGTAGGCGGGAACGAGCACCGCCATGTAGGCGCTATATGCGAGCTTGAGCCACAGTGGAATATGAGTCATGCGATCCGCTCTCTGCGATTCTCACCTGGTTGGCGATTCACAGCCAAATTTTTTTCCACTGGTCCGTGACGTGCGTCTTCACTACTTCCGAAGCAATTGCAGCGCGTACTCACTGAGTGTCGGAGCTCAGTGCGTGTCACGATCAAGCGGGAGGAAGTGTGCCAGAACAAGAAACCATCGAGGCGGCAAGAGAAGACGCCCGAGAAGGAAAATCCCCATCCACGCAGGCTGGGGAGTTCGTGCGTGAGGAGATGCACCACGTCCGAGAGGGCAAGCACGGCGCAAGGTCGACCAAGCAGGCAATTGCGATTGGGCTGTCGAAGGCCAGGCGGGCCGGTGTAAAGCTGCGCCCACCGAAAAGGCGCACCGCTTCAGCGCGCACTCGCCGGCAAGCGGCGCGTGAAACGGCAAGAGCAAGGAAAGGCGCAGTGCGCAAGGTCTCCAGAAAACGGGCAACCGCAGTGCGCCGGGCGCTAAAGAGAGAGGGGCATTCAGCGGCGTCGCGCAGCGCGCTCGCCCGCCAGGCGCGTGCGAGTGCGCGGAGGCGAGGTCCCGCGCAGCGATCCGCTGCGGCCCGAAAGGCAGCTCGCACTCGCGCGAGGAATAGTTAGCCGCAACCGCGCGAGTGACGACGACGGAACCGGGAACAGTGCTACCCGCAACTCGGAACGCGTCCCTTGTAGATGTTCCCGATGCTCTTTCGCCTCTGTGATACACGCTCCGCACAGATTAGATTGAACAACGCAATGCCAGGGTGCGCACCGGATATTCCGGCGACGCGAGGAGCCCGGCTCAGAGGCGCCAAGTGCGCCTCATTTCACACCCAAGGGAGTCGTACAGAAATGGTAAAGATTCGTCTCCGCCGTGTCGGGCGGAAAAATGCGCCGTTTTATCGAATTCTCGTCGCCGACTCTCAGAGCCCACGCGATGGGAAGTTCATTGAGATCATTGGTCAGTATGCTCCCCGGAAGAGCGAGGGCTCGCTCCAGGTAGATGAGGCGAGGGCCAACTATTGGCTAAATCAGGGTGCGCAACCGACTGACACCGTCCGGTCGCTGCTCAGACGCGCGGGCGTTTTGAGGCGCCGGCATGAGCAGAGGCTTGGCATCGAGCGCAAAGTCACGGCTGTCCCCGTTAGCGAGCAGGCGGACGAAGCCGCGCCGGCCAGCGCCTAGAGCGAAGCGCCAATAAAGCTTCGCCCGTGCATCATGCGCTTTGCTCGGCACATGGCGATTTATGTCTGAGCCCGAATACGCGATCGTCGGGCTGATCCGCAAAGCGCAGGGAGTACGCGGGGAGGTGATCGTCGAGCCTCTCACCGACAAGCCGGACGTGATCTTCGCGTCCGGCAGTCGTGTTTTTGCGGGCACATCCAGCGGCGATGCCGCTCTCGTCCACGATGTGAAAGGACAGGAAGAGGTTCCGAGCCTCACCGTCGCGGAGTCAAAACCCTTCAAGAAGGGGCTCATCGTCCATTTCGAGGAGATTCAGGACCGCGACAGTGCCGACCTCTGGCGCGGACGCTATTTGCTTGTGCCGTTCAGCGAGCTGCCGCCGCTGGAGGAAAATCAGGTCTATCTTCACGACCTTGTCGGCATGAAGGCCGAACGCACGACGGGCGAGCAAATCGGAACGGTGACCACCTTTTATGAGCTGCCGCAGGGAGTAGTGCTGGACATAAGCACACCGGGTGGAAGCGTGCTGATTCCATATCGGCCTGAAGTCGTCGTTCGCGCCGACCTCGAGACGCGCACGATCGTGATCCATGACACTCTGGGCTTTCTGAACGATACGCCGCTTTCCGAGGAGTAATCGTGACGCTAAGAATAAACGTCGTCACGATCTTTCCTGAATTTTTCAGCGGACCGCTGGGCCTGAGCATTCCGTCGCGAGCGGCCGCGGCCGGCAGCGTGAGGTACAACATCGTGGACCTGCGCGAATTCACGCACGACAAGCATCGCACTGTCGATGACTATCCGTACGGTGGCGGCGCCGGGATGGTGATGAAGCCACAGCCATTTTTTGAAGCGGTGGAAGCCCTCGAGACCGATCCGCCAATCGTTCTGCTTTCGCCGCGCGGACGCGTTTTCTCGCATGCGGACGCCGAGCGGTTCGCGGCGGGCGAGCAGCTGACCCTGTTGTGCGGTCATTACAAGGACATCGACCAGCGTGTCGCCGACCATCTCGCTAGCGAAGAGATCTCCCTCGGCGACTTCGTGCTGAGTGGGGGCGAGGCTGCAGCGCTCGCGATCATCGATGCCACCGTCCGGCTATTACCAGGCGCAATGTCCGACATCGAAAGCGCCCGCGCCGATTCTTTTTTCGGCAGAGGACTGAGTGCGCCGAGCTACACGAGGCCGCCTGAGTTTCGGGGCCACAGCGTGCCGGACGTGCTGCTTTCCGGCGATCACGCCAAAATCGCGAAGTGGCGCGACGCCGAGAGTCAGCGGTTGACGGAGGAGCGGAGAAGTCGAACCGGTCAGCAGTGAATCGGTAACGGTCTGATAGCGCGGCGCAGCCGATAGCACATCGATTCCACAGGCTCTATCGCCGAGCCAACCCGCTGGCATTACATGGGTTAAAGGTTTACTTTTCGTGGCTACCCGAGAAATCCCAAAACAAGTCTTTACTGGCTGTAACTCCAGCCCCGAGCGCCATATGCATCCCTTCATCGAAACCCAGAAAGAGTGGCTCCGCAACGACATCCCGCCGTTCCGGGCCGGTGACACGCTTCGCGTCAATGTTCGCGTCCGCGAGGGTGACAAGGAAAGGCTTCAGGCGTTCGAAGGTGTTTGCATTGCCAAGCGCGGCAGCGGAGTAAGCGCGACGTTTACTGTCCGGAAAATCTCGAACGGTATTGGCGTCGAGCGCATCTTCCCGCTCCACAGTCCGATGATCGCGGACATCCTGGTCGTTCGCCGCGGACGCGTCCGGCGCGCCAAGCTTTACTACCTGCGGCATCTCACCGGGAAGGCGACGCGCATCAGGGAGCGGAAGGCGAAGGTGACGGTCCCGGGCTCGGAGACCGTGCCGGAGACCGGCCCTGAGGCTGGAGTCGAGGCCTAGCATTCTCGTCGCTTCCGCGGCGTAGAAGCAGATGCAGGACGAGGTCGAGCGGGGCGCTCTCCCTCAAGAACCGAATCCGCAAAATCCTGATCCTGCTCCAGGGGCAGCCCGCCGCAGGCTTGTGCCCCGGGGGAAGCGCTGGACCACGATCGAACGTGATCTTCGTCGCGAAAGAGGACCGCTTCTAGCCGGCGTCGACGAGGTAGGCCGCGGACCCATCGCGGGGCCAGTGGTCGCTTGCGCTGTCATAATGCCACCAGAGACGCGCGCTATCGCTGGCGTTGACGACTCCAAGCGATTGACGCACGACCAGCGTGTGCGACTCGCTGCCAAAATTCGCGAGCGCGCGGTCGCGTTTGCCCTCGGGGCAGCATCCGTACGCGAAATTGATCGCATCAACATCTACCAGGCGAGTGTTCTTGCGATGCGACGTGCGCTGGGTCGTCTCAGCGTTACACCGGACCACGTCGTGATCGATGGCAGATCGATGCGCACGCTTCCCATTCCGCATACGGCTGTCGTGCATGGAGACGCGCGCTGTTTCAGCATTGCCTGCGCTTCCATCATCGCCAAGGTGACGCGCGATCTTCTCATGACTCGGCTCGGCGTCCGATATCCACAGTATATTTGGGACCACAATGCCGGCTACACGACGCGGGAGCACGTCGCTGGATTGTCGTCGTACGGGATCACGCCGCACCACCGCAAGAGTTTTTGCCGGATAAGCGACCTGCTTCTCGAACTGCAGCACCAGAGCGAGATGGAAGATCTCAATGAGCAATCGCTGGCCGATGTTGGCATACCGGACGGTGACGATGACGAGCTCGACGACGATTTGATCGTGCAAGCAGACGCGATCGCCGACGATCTCGAGCAGGGATTGGAAGAGCGGCTTTAAGCGTCGCGAGCCGACAAAACACCGAGAGGAGAGACGTGGCGGAAGCGCTCGTTGGACTCATAATGGGCTCGAAGTCCGATTGGGATACGATGCAGCATGCCGCGCAGATTCTCGACGCACTCGGTGTTCCGCATGAGACGAAGATCGTATCGGCGCATCGCACGCCCGATCTTCTCTTCGAATACGCGTCATCGGCGGAGCAGCGTGGACTTCAGGTAATCATCGCTGGGGCCGGCGGTGCGGCTCACCTGCCGGGCATGACCGCCGCCAAGACCACCCTTCCCGTTCTCGGCGTCCCGGTCGAATCGAAAGCGCTTCAGGGTATCGATTCGTTGCTATCAATCGTTCAGATGCCTGCCGGCGTACCGGTTGGTACGCTGGCAATCGGCAAGCCGGGCGCGATCAATGCCGGCCTTCTCGCGGCATCAATCGTCGCGATCAACCGCCCTGAGGTGCGTGAGCGATTGCGAGCGTTCCGCGCTGAGCAGACCGGCACGGTTCTGGCGCAGCCCGATCCGGCTGCGATCGAGTGAAAGTTGGCGTACTCGGCGGCGGGCAGCTCGGACGAATGCTCGCGCTGGCAGGCTATCAGCTCG
>DASWDV010000097.1:0-15017 GCA_036395075.1 Gemmatimonadaceae bacterium
GGAGTTGCGCCAGAGGGTCTGAGCGTGGCTAGCAAGGCGTTCATGCGAGCGATTTCCGCGCGCTGATCGGTGTCGACCTCGGCGGCGAAACGAAAAACTTCCGGTTCCTGTCCGGAAGCAGTGGTACCAAGTAGCTGGGCCACCATCACCAACGCGCCTTCGTGGTGGCGGATCATGTCACTGAGAAAAAGCTTGTCGAAGTCGGTGCCTCGCGCCTTGGCGAGCTCCCCGAGCTGCTCGGAAGTGAGCATGCCCGGCATCAGCGTATCGGTCATTGACATGCCGGGCATGTTCATGTGACGGGCAACTGTGAGGCTGTTCGTCGCATCGATGGCGGGAACCTGTTGGTGACGGTCCCGCAGCCACTGCTGCATCAATTTGATCTCATCCTTCTGGGAAACCTCGATTCGTTCACCGAGCAGCCGGATGTCGCGACGGTCCGTTCGATCCGGGATCAGAGCAGTCATTGCGAGAGCCTGCGCGTGATGTCCGATCATGCCTTGCATGAAGCGGACGTCGGCGGGGGTAAAGCGCGGCGTGTTTTGAGCCGCTGCGGGGTCGCTCACAGCGACGACCAGCACGCCAACGAGCGCCAGCGGCCTCAAAGGTCTTGTCATGAGTTTCCTGATTGAACGTATTCCGATGCCGATTTGTTGCAAGCTCGGATCAGTCGGTGGCGGGCACACCTTATGCGCGGTTTTTCACTTCTAGGAGTATTGTTAGCGCCAATCAGGAGCCGTGGAATGAGCGATCCAAGAGACACTACTACGAACGAGCCGCATCCGGCGAGCAGTCATCGAACCCCGCACGAAATTGCGGAAGACGAGGAAGGGCCAATCGGTGGCCATCGGAACCTCGCGCGCAAGAACCTTCGGGCTGAGGACGGTCCCGTCCGCAAGCTCGACAAGTCTCCCGAGGAGCCTCCCGAACCCAAATCCGCATCAAAGCGCCGCTCACGATGAGTGAGACGCGGCAATCCTTGCCAGCGCCCACTCGACGTGCTCGCGCACTAACGGGTCGGAATCGTCCCGAGCTGCCAGAAGAGCCGGTAGATCGCGCTCGTCTCCAATATTTCCCAGCACCACTGCCGCATTGCGCGCGAGACCGCGCCGCTTCGCGCGCTTCATTGCTGACCCTCTGAAATCCTCGCGGTAAGTCGCTTCGTCCATCGCGAGGATTTCTCGCGCAAGCTCGCGTGCCCCGGAGCGGACGAAGATTTCGCGCGGGCGTAATGCGTCTTCGCCGATCTCGCGGGAAAAGCTGACATTCCAGGGACACACGTCCTGGCACACGTCGCAGCCATAGACCAGGTCGCCGACCTGCTCGCGCAGGCTTTCGGGGATCGATCCCTTTTGCTCGATCGTTAGATACGAGATGCAGCGCGTCGCATCGAGGACGTGCGGCGCGACAAACGCATCTGTTGGACATGCATCGAGACAGCGCGTGCAGGTGCCGCATCGGTCAGCCTCGAAGGGGACATCGGGCACGAGCTCCAGGTCGACCAGCAGCGCTCCAATGAAGAAAAACGAGCCGATGCGCGGGTTAATCAGGTTCGTGTTCTTCCCGAACCAGCCAAGTCCGGCGCGGCGAGCAAGATCCCGCTCGAGAATCGGGCCGGTGTCGACGTATGCCTTACCGGCAATGGAATATCCGAGCTCCGAGTCGAGCCAGTGATACAGCTGCTCGAGCTTCGCAACCATGATCTCATGATAGTCGTCTCCGCGGGCGTAGCGCGCGACAGGTCCGCTTGGCTCACGACCGCCATAACTCAGCGCGACGACGATAGCACTCTTCGCCGCCTCGAACGCTAGCCTCGAGTCGCGCCGCTTTTCTGCTCCGCGGTGGAGATACTCCATCTCACCCGCGTATCCGTGCTCGACCCACGCGTCGAACTCCGCCGCGGTCTTCATCGGGCCCAGCGACGTTATGCCTGCGAGGTCGAAGCCCACGCCGTAAGCCTGTGCTTTGATCAGGTTCTCAACCGAGGGACCCTCAGCGATCGCGGTATTCATTCTCCACCGGAGGCCCAGCGCGCATAACGCTCGACGTCCGTGACCGAGGGCACGGCATTGTAGTCCCCATAAGCGGTGTACATGCGCCAGCGAAGATAAGTAGGGTCGGGTAGCGGCACGAACGGAAACTGTTTGTACCAGTCGTTCGACCTGAACCGCCAAGTCACCCGTATCAGATCGAGGGCGAGTCGCGGACGGCGCAGTGCCCGCAACGCCAGTCGGAGCGCCAGTCGTAGCCACGGCATAACAGTCCTAATATATAGAAGTGGTAATGCCACACTCCGACGCGCACGTGCTGGGACTTATTTCCGATACTCATGGGTTGGTTCGGCAAGGCGTTCACGACGCGTTAAAGGGGGTAGAGCTTATCCTGCACGCCGGTGATGTGGGTGGACCTGAGATTCTCGACGAGCTGCGGTTGATCGCGCCGGTAAGAGCCGTCTTCGGCAATACCGATGCGCCCGGCGACCCCGCGCTCGCGGAACAGATCGTCGTCGATGTCGCCGGACTGCGCGTTCACGTCAGCCATGGGCACGAAGTCGGAAGTCCTACGCCCGTGAAGCTGGCGGCCCGCTACGACGAGGACGTAATCGTATATGGCCATACGCATCGGCAGCTTGTAACAGAGCTCGACGGAAGGCTCTTCGTAAATCCGGGAGCAGCGGGGCCGCGGCGCTTCAATCTTTCCCCAAGCGTGGCGAGATTGACGATCGCGAAAGGAAAAGCGGAGGCGAAGATCATTGACCTCGCTTGAGCTGATGACCGAAGAAGTCCAGGTATGGGTGGCTTCGCTCGACGTTACAGAAGAGCGGTACGCCGCTCTCTCTCGTGCGTTGCCAGGCGAGGAGAAGAATCACGCCACCTCGCTGACCCCTGTCGCTGCGCGTCGATATGTTGTCGCCCGTGGAATTCTGCGGACGTTGCTTGCCGGCTTCACCGGAATACCGGCGGAGAAGCTCCGCTTCAGCTATGGCCTTTCGGGAAAACCAAGCCTCGTCGGTCGAGACGACATTCAATTCAACATCTCGCACTCCTCTGAGCTCGGCCTTTTTGCCTTTTCGCCGGATCGTCCCGTCGGCGTGGACGTGGAGAATGAGCGACCTGTCCGACGCCTGCTCGACGTCGCCCAGCGCTTCATGTCCGAGGACGAGCTGCGCACGCTCGCCGAGACCGCGCCCGAGGCGCGAAACGCCGCGTTCCTTAGGTCGTGGGTGGTGCGCGAGGCTAAGCTCAAGGCGGAAGGAAAGGGCGTCTGGTCCGGACCCCCAAACGACGATTCCGGCGCCAATCTCACGCACAAGCTTTTCACCCCGCGCCCAAAATACATAGCTGCGGTCGCCGCTCCCGATTCCGACTGGCGGCTGTATACGTGCGCGATGAAAGATTAGCAGAATCGGAGCGACATTCACCCGAGATAGGCTGTCTCTCGCAGGCTCTCGACATACGGTTGCCGGTCCAGCTTTGCGCGGGTCGTGTCCAGCGTGCTTATTACGTCTCCCGGCTCGACCGGTGCCATAATACGGCTTGCTGGTTCCGACCTGGATTCAGATCGACGAGGAGGTAGGATGCGGAAGGTTTCTGGTTTGTTTGGCTGTCTGATCCTTGCTATCGGCGTGGTTTCTTGCGGAGGCGATGCGGCTGGCCCTGGAAACGGCGGTGGAGGCGGTGGCGGTGGCGGCGGCGGCGGCAACTGCCCAGCGGGCACTTTCTGTATGGGATCGGCCAGCTTCGTAACAGCTGCCGGAGGAACGATCTTGACCGTTGCGGCGAACACGGCGGTCACTTGGACCAACGATTCCGGAATTGCTCATGACGTGACCTTCGACGACCCGAGCACGGCACTCGCCGTCGGCGCCGGCGCCGATGGCAACATTCCGCAGCCCGCGACTGGATCCAACCAGCGGAAGTTTGCCGTCAGCGGGAGCAGTCATCCATTCCACTGCACGATCCACGGCACGGGAATGCACGGCACCGTCAACGTCCAGTAATCAGCGATCCGAAGAAGGAGTTCCCGTCCAGTGTTTTCGGCACAGCGATGCCGAGCGCAGCCAGCGCGCTCGGCATCACGTCGACAGTCCGACGCGGCGTGGTCAGAGGAGCGTGGTTAAGCAGTAACGGCACGAGCATGTGCTCCCGGTGCAGCGCTCCGTGAGACGAAACGTGCGGAATCGGCTCGTATCGAGCACGATAATCCCAGTCTCGCGCGGCCGACAAAATAATGTCGCCACTTCGCGGAGACCTCACGAGATGCGCGATCTGCACGACCGCATCGGGATAATCGCTCTGAATTGTGGCATCGTACGCTTCGCTGTCGTCGAGTGATTGATGTCTGCCGATGCCGAGCGGATCGCCATTCACTGTTTCATAGGAGTATCTCGATTCGCTCCATTTCAGGGTCGCCGTGCCGCGTCCCCGAGCGTGTATCTCGCATGAAGATGGACCGGTCGGGAGAATCAGAAGGTCGACCGATTCGCGCTCGAGCAATCCTCTAGCGAGCTCGCTCCATTTGTTGCCAAGCGCGGGCCACCATGGCCGTGTCTTCTGCTCGAGATCGAGGTAAAGGTGAGTCATCGCGTTCCCGCTTACCATCACGGCGATATCGGCGGAGCTGCTGAAGGCCCACGGGTGGGCCAGCGTGCTGTGCCCCCATTCGGTGAGGAGCGCGACGAGGTCTTCGTGCTCGCGCACAGTAGAGTGTCCGTGATCGCTCCCGACCCAGAGGTGCATCTTCCTCCATCGCCCGTCGCGCTCGGCGTCGGAGCGGATCTGGGCGACGGTGTCGTCCACGATTCGCATCGCGTCGGCAACTATCGGCGCATCCTGTCCCGCCGCGTGAGACGTCTTGTCTATTCCGGTAAGCGCAACGAACGCGAATTTGATCCGCTGCGTGCGCAGACGACGTGCTGCTTCCTCGCCGACGCGGCGATCGATCTCGAGCCAGCCGCGGACGTTGCCGCGGAAATGAGTCGCGGCCGCGCGCGCCACGAACGCGGGGCTACGTCCGATGCGCTGTCGGCGCCGGAGTCCCCGAGCGATAACGCTCAAAGCGCCCAGGCTGGGTTTTGCGAGCTCGAAGATGGTGGGGCATGCGCTGTCGATGTCGCGATCGACGAAGCGCATCTCGGCGCCGACGTAGCTTCGCGAGTGTCCCGGAAATCTCGCGACACGTCGGGAGCGATCGTACCAGCGTAATCCCGGCAACCCAACGCTGCCCGGATATCTCCCCATCAGGAACGGAGCGTACGCCGGACCCGTTACCGATGGAAAGGCAGAGGTGACGGTTGTGAGAGCGCCCTCACTTCGAATGCGCGCGAGCGCGGGCAGCTCTCCCCGATCGATGGAGCGAGAGAGCACATCGGGTCTCACCCCATCGGCGATTATCACGATGACCTGCGCAGCATCACCTGGCGGGCTTTGTGCAGACGCACGCAACTTTAGTTTCCCAGTTAAGAGAGCCCGGCAGCGTCGTTCTCTGTCGGTCCGAACATCGTTCGCCGACGCCCGCGACAGCGGCCATCAATGAAGAATAGAAAAGATAAAGCTGGCGCAGGATCAACGACTTCGAGTCGCCGAGGTTCGAGCCGCGCGCGCACTGCCGGCGGAAAGAAGCTCGACGCCGATGTCCTCGCGTCCGCCGAACAAAAAGCGCTGGCGGGACTGAAGCAGCGTACCGAGGAGGGGCACCTCAAGGCGGGACGAACCCCGCCCTCGCAGGAGGGAGCGGCGAGAGTGTCGGGGGCGACGCGACTCGTCGACGATGCAATTCGCGATGCGGCGCCCGCCACCGAAGACGAGAAGCTGCTGCAGCAATCGGGACCGCGCCTCGACTTCACGAGAACCGATCCATGGCGAGTACTGCGCATCATGGGCGAGTTCATCGATGGGTTCGACACGCTGGCATCGGTCGAGAAAGCGGTGACGATATTCGGATCCGCGCGGATTGGACCCGACGACCCGCACTACGACGCTGCGGTCGAGACGGCGCGCCTGCTCGCTCAGGCCGGGTTCGACATCATCACCGGCGCGGGCCCGGGCATCATGGAAGCCGGCAACAAGGGCGCCCGACTCGGTGGCGGGAGATCGATAGGTTGCAATATCGAGCTCCCGTTCGAGCAGGGCGCCAACCCGTACGTCGATACGCTCATTCACTTCAAGTACTTCTTCGTTCGCAAGACAATGTTCATCAAGTACTCGGTGGCATTCGTCATTTTTCCGGGCGGGTTCGGAACGCTGGACGAGCTTTTCGAGGCACTGACTCTCATTCAAACCGGCAAGATCTACCGCTTCCCGGTGATTCTGTTCGGCCGCTATTACTGGGCAGGTCTCCTGCGCTGGCTGCAGGCACGGGTGCTGAGCGAAGGCAAAATATCCGAAGGGGATCTCGATCTGATGCTGGTGACTGACGATCCGGCGGAAGCCGCCAACGCGATCATTACCGCGTACAAGTCGATTGGAAAAACTGCAGGCGACCAGTTCGACGACATTGCGGAACGAGCGCGCGATGGCAAAAGGTAGCAAGAACGACGGGCAGAGCCGGGGCCGTGGCGGCTTCAAGTCGTCGCGTCATGGGAAAGCATCGGCCGCCGGACCAAAGGCGCAGCAGAAGCTCGCTGCCGAGGAGCGCGAGAAGCGCGGCGTACAGCACACCGCGCACGAGGCGAGCCGATTTCTCAAGGGACAGAAAATCGATCCGCGGCGCATCGATGGGAGAGAAACCGTAGCGGATTTGATCGACGGGACTTACCTCGCCTACAATGCCGCGCGCCTGCGCGAAGCGTGTCAGCTTTTTACGGAGAAAATGCTGAGCTCCGACGTGACGGTTGGTCTCTCCATCACCGGCGCGCTAACGCCGGCCGGGCTCGGGATGTCCGCGCTCATCCCACTCATCGAGAGCGGGTTCGTCGACTGGATAATTTCGACCGGTGCGAATCTCTATCACGACACGCACTTCGGGCTCGGCCTCGCGATGCACCGCGGCAACGCTCAGGAGTCCGATGTCGTCCTGCGCGAGGAAGGAGTCGTCCGCATCTATGACATCTTCTTCGACTACGATGTACTGCTCTCGACTGACGCGTTTTTCCGGAAGATCATCACCGGCAAAGAATTCCAGCGTGCGATGTCGAGCGCCGAGTTTCACAACCTGGCCGGCAAATACGTGCGCGAGCGGGAAAAAGCGCTTGGCATCGGGCAGAAGTCCCTGCTCTCGGCCGCGTATTCAGCGGCCGTTCCGATCTATACTTCGTCGCCGGGAGACAGCTCGATCGGGATGAACATTGCGGCGCTCGCTTTGGATGGAAACAAACTCGTGCTCGACCCAAACCAGGACGTGAACGAGACCGCTTCGATTGTCCTCGACGCCAAGCGCGGCGGCGGAAAGAGTGGCGTCATGATCCTTGGTGGCGGTAGTCCCAAGAATTTCATGCTGCAGACCGAGCCCCAGATTCAGGAGGTGCTGGGCATCGACGAGAAGGGGCACGACTACTTTCTCCAGATCACCGACGCGAGGCCAGATACGGGCGGTCTGTCTGGCGCGACCCCAGCGGAAGCGGTGAGCTGGGGCAAGATCGATCCCGACCGATTGCCCGACGCAGTCGTGTGCTACCTCGACTCGACCGTCGCGTTGCCGCTGCTGACATCCTACGCGTTCGCGCGCCACGAGCAGCGTCCGCTGAAGAGGTTGTTCGATCGGCGCGAAGCGATGATGTCGAGACTGCGACACGAATACGAAAGGTCCGCGGCTGAGCCCGCCGAAATCGATCACACCGATTCGAAACTACCCCAGCATCGGTAAGGGAGTTGGATCGTTACCCGCTTCCTCATGCCTATTACCCGGCAACTCGCGCCCTTTTTTGGCAGTCGCCCCCCTAGATCCGGGAAAACAAACGGGAGATTGCCTCTAAACAGGCAATTCCCTAGTTTGCAGTAGCGGGCGCCCGGCCTTTCATCGCGGTCGGGCGCTCGCTTTTCGCTAAGCCAACCATCGCAGGCTCGCCGCATGATCGACAAGCTGAAGAAAAAACTGGGCGAAGAGGCCGAGCGGCTCTCTCACGAGCTCAACGTCGTGTTGCCGCAAGAGATTCGCAAAGCCGTCGAGCTCGGCGATCTTCGAGAGAACAGCGAGTACAAGGCTGCGCTGGAGCGCCAGCAGTTCGTCCAGGCGCGCCTAGGACAACTGCGGCAGCGTTTGAGCAAGCTATCCCAGATCGATGTCTCGCAGATTCCTGCCGACAAAGTTGGCCTCGGCTCAGTCGTCGTCGTGCAGGATGAGAAAACCGGCGAGCGCGAGAGCTACAACATGGTCTTCGGTGATTCCGTCGACTTCGAGGAAGGCCACGTGAGCATGTCGTCACCCATCGGGAAAACTCTGGTGGGAAGAAGTGTTGGGGAGACGGTGGTGCTCAAGCTTCCGGCGATGACACGCCGTCTCAAGATCATCGAGCTAAAGACCATCCACGACGCCGCGTGAAATCTGGTTACGGGACGATCGGCAGAGTGAGATGTGACCCGCCGGAGCAATAGACCCTCTGCGTCGCCTTGACGAAGTCGCCCGGCTTCGCCTGATAAATGCTCGGCACGAATTTCTGCGGATTGCGATCGATCAGCGGGAACCACGTCGATTGCACCTGCACCATCAGCCGGTGCCCTTTGAGAAAAACGTGGTCGCGGTCGCGCAGCGGAATCTCCCAGTTGACGGGGATGTTTGGCGTAAGCGCTGTCGGATGCTCGTAACTCTTTAGATACCGGCCGCGCTTTACTTCCATTGCCACCGGTAGCTCGTACCCGTTCATCGTCCGCGCGAAAGCTAAGGGCGGCGGGCCGTTGTCCGGATTCCACGGCGTCTTCTCCACTTTCTCCGGATAGACGTCGATCACCTTCACCACGAAGTCGGCGTCGCTCCCCGAAGTCGATGCGAACAAATCCGCCGAGACCTGGCCGGTGACGGTCAGATCGCGATCGAGCGGTGCGCTGACGTAGGTCAGGACGTCGGGACGATTCTCGACGAACCGTTGATCGGCCGTCTCCCACGTGCGCCAGTCGCCGTTGGGGTAGGTTGGCGACACCGGACGCTGCCGATACGGGACCGGATTGGCCGGATCGGAAATGTATTCCCTGTAGCCGGCGCGGTCACCGCGGGGCGGCGCCTGGAACGACAGGGTTCCATCGCACGCCAGGTACACGCTCGTCTGCCTGGCGCTCCGCGGTGGCCATTCGGAGTAATTCCGCCAGCGATTCGATCCCGACTGGAAAGTCGTCACCCGCCACGCCGGCTTCTCGCCGCGGCCGTGCAGGTAGTAGCGGAAGAACGGCGCCTCGATGTTCTCGCGGAACTCGCGCGCCGTCTCGTGGCCGCCGAGCGCGACGAGGCCAATGCTATCGCCCTTGGGGCTCTGCCACTCGCCGTGATACCACGGGCCCACGACCATGAAATTCGTATTCTCGGGATCATGTTCTGCCGCGTGACGGAAGATCTGCCACGGTCCCCACGGATCTTCCTGATCGTAGAAGCCGGCGACGTTGAGGTTCGGGACCGTCGACGCATGCAACTGACTTACCCAGGCTTCTTTCTTCCAGAACGCATCGTAATCCGGATGCGCCATCACATCGTTCCAGTATGGGATCGTTCCGTGGAGGAAGTTCGCGTTGACGTTGGAAAGCGGACCGAGCCTCAGATACCACGAGTAGGTGTCGTAGACGTCGAAATCGAAGTTGGTGTTCTTGTTCTTGTCCGCTTGCTCGAGTACGGCGTACTCCACGGCGTAGCTCTCGCGCAGCGCACCGTATCGATGCATGTCGTCGTTCATCCACTGGTCGACCGGTGACGCCTGCTCGCTGATGGCCTTGAGCGCGGGGTGGGGCTGGAGCAGCGTCATGCCGGTGGTCATCCCGTCGTACGACACGCCGTACATCCCGACCTTGCCGTTGTTGTCGGGGACGTTCTTCACCAACCAGTCGATGCTGTCGTAAGCGTCGGTGGTCTCGCTGGTCGACTTTGTATCAGCCAGATTCACTTGTGACGTCAGGCCGAACACGCCCTCGGACTTGAATCGTCCGCGCAGATTCTGGATGACGAAGATGTAGCCGTCCTGCGCCAGCTCCTTCCAGCTCGTTGGCACCTGTGCCAGCTGCGCGATCGGCACTCCGTACGGAGTGCGTCGAAAGAGAATCGGCAGTGAGCCCGTCTGATTCGTCGGCGTCAGGATGACGGTCTGCAGATGCACTCCGTCGCGCGCCGGAATCATCACTTCCTTGAAACTGTAGGCCGGAGTAGGAGTTGTCTGCTGCGCTGGCAGAGTTGTCGAGAAGGCCACAGCTACGACGCTAACAGCGGGAAGAATTCTCATGGCTGGATGATGCGTTGTGGAGGCACGACCCCGCCAGGGGATTCCTTGCGACGCTCGTGCTCGCTGTGAGATTACGCGACGCCGCATGCGCAACCGCTCGCCGACGATTTAGAGTCGTCCGCCGGGCACACAAGGCAAAATGCTTGTTGCTGCGCGAGCGCGGCCGTAGCCTCCTCCAGGAACCAGATGCGCCAGGAGGCGTTCAGCATGAAGGGTGTTCTCATCGCGTTAGCAGCTGCTTCGCTCTGTGCGTGCGGCGGGGCCGGCGGCTCCGGCTCGACAGGTCCCGCAAACCAACCTACCGGCAATACCACACCCCCAACGGGTGGAATCTCGGTGGTCAATAACTCGTTCTCTCCCGCCGCGAAAACCGTCGCAGTCGGCAGCACCGTGAGTTGGGCGTGGAACAGCTGCAGCGGAGATCCCTATTATGGCCAGGTCTGCGTTTCCCACAGCGTGACCTTCGACGACGGTACCGCGTCGCCGACCCAGGATCAGGGAACCTTCAGACGGACATTCGCCGTCGCCGGGACTTACAACTACCACTGCTCCCAACACGGGACAGCAATGTCAGGAACCATCACGGTCCAGTAAACGGGCGGGTCAAACCTGGGTTGAGTGGCCGCGTGTCCGATCGTACCTTGCTGGCGGATCGCGATTGGGCGCAAAGTCTGCTTAACGAAGAGAAGTGACCGAACATTCCGACGAGTTGACCGGACCGGATCTGACGCAAGGCGTCCAGATCAGCAGCATCCGCCCAGGTCAGCTCATCGCCGGCCACGCCTTCGGCGAACCCGTTCTCCTCGTTCATGTCGAGCCGAACTGGTTCGCCATTGGCGGGAAATGCACACATTACTCAGCGCCACTCGATCAGGGCATACTCGTCGGCGAGACAATCCGCTGCCCATGGCACCACGCGTGCTTCGAGCTCCGCAACGGCGCCGCTTCTTGCGCGCCCGCGCTCAACGATCAGCCGACGTACGATCTGCTCGTCGAGAATGACATGGTCCGCGTCACGCGCAAAAGGGACCACGGCCGGATAAAAGCGGAAGGACACCGGCCTCGCGGCTCACGCGCGCCCGAGCGCGTACTGTTCGAGGAGAACCCGATTACCGGCCCGCGCTCGGTCGTAATCATTGGTGCCGGCGCCGCCGGCAATGCATGCGCGGAGATGCTCCGGCGGGAAGCATACCGTGGCCCGATAACTGTGATCGATCCCGATCCCGATGCCCCGTACGACAGGCCTAATCTTTCGAAGGATTACCTTGCCGGAAACGCTCCCTCGGATTGGCTACCGCTCCATCCCAAAGAGTTTTACGAATCGCAGCACATTGACCTTGTGTTCGGGGTCGCAGTCACGCGGATCGATACCGCGTCAAGGACTTTGCATCTGAGCGACGGCACGAGCCGCAATTACGGCTGCCTGCTGATCGCGACCGGCGCCCGTCCGCTGCGGCTCGACGTGCCGGGCGCGGAGCGCATTCAGTACCTGCGCAGCCTCGGCGACTGCCGCGCTATCATCGACAAGGTCGCCGCGGCCAAGAAAGCAGTCGTAATCGGTGCAAGCTTTATTGGACTGGAAGTGGCGGCTTCGCTGATCGCGCGAGGGCTCGATGTGAGCGTTGTCGCGCTCGAAAAATTTCCGCTCGAGCGCGTGCTTGGTGTCGAGTTGGGAGCACTGATCAAGAAGATCCACGAGGATCGAGGCGTCCACTTCTATCTCGAGCGCGGCGTCAAAGCTGTCGACGAAACCGCCGTCACCCTCGGCGATGGAACCCGACTCGAAGCGGACCTGGTCGTTGCGGGAATAGGAGTGACGCCCAATGTGCAGCTCGCCGAGTCCGCGGGGTTGATTCTCGATAATGGCGTGGCGGTCAACGAGTTCCTGGAGACGAGTGCCAGCGGGATCTTCGCCGCCGGTGACGTAGCGCGGTGGCCGGATGCCTACTCCGACGTTCGAATTCGCGTCGAACATTGGGTGGTCGCCGAGCGCCAGGGACAAGTGGCGGCGCGGAACATGTTGGGGACCCGCGATCGATTTGACGACATCCCGTTCTTCTGGAGCAATCATTACGGCGACGTCTCGATCCAGTACACCGGCCACATCGATCGATGGGACGAAGTCAGAATCGACGGCGACGTGATGAAGATGGACTGCGCGGTCTCTTACATGTCGAAGGGGAGACGGAGGGCGATGGCCACGATCAATCGGGATCGACAGAACCTCGAGACTGAAGTGGAGCTTGAGAAGGAGTTACTCCTGAAGCCGCCACCACCGCTTACGATCGAAGCCGCCCGGAACTGATCCTAGTCTTCGCCGATCGCGAACATGCGCCCAATATCCGTCTCGAACTCGCGGAGACGGTCGCTCTTCATTTGGGCGCTCCAGCCAAGAAGGGGCGCAACGATGTCCGCCGCAGTCGGAGCGGCGCTCTTTCCGTGATCGCGCGTTTCGAACGCCAGGTGCGTCCGGCGTATCAACAGATCGCTCAGGGTGAGTGCCATCTCTTTCGCGATCCCGTATGCGAGGTGGGCTCCCGTGTAGGGGAGTCCTTGGACCAGAACGCGCGACAACTGGGGATCCTCACGCTCGAGTCGGGCGATTTCGTTTGCCCGCTCACTCCCCGGCAGGTCAACTGAGTCGGTCGCAGCCTTCGTGCGTCGTTGGCCAAGCGCGTGCTGAACGACGTCGACAACTTCGGCGGCCATCGAGCGAAAAGTTGTCAGCTTTCCACCGGTGACGTTGATCATGCCGCCGCTATCGATCACGATGCTGTGCTCTCGAGATACCGCGCTCGGGCTGTCTGTTCCGCCGCTCGCAAGCGGTCTGATGCCAGCCCACGCGCTGACCACGTCGTCTCGATCGAGGCGAGCTTCCGGGAAATAGCGGTTGGCGGAGCGCACCAGGTAGTCGACGTCGCTTGTCGAAGCGTGCACGGTCTCCGGAGACTCGTCGGTCCACGTATCCGTCGTCCCGATGATCGTCTGCGATCCTGCCGGAAGACAAAACATGATTCGGCCATCAATTGGGGAGATGAGCGTCAGCGCGTCACGGTTTCCGACGCGCTCACTCGGCACGGCGATGTGTGCTCCCTTGCTTCCGCGATGACGACCGTGTTCGTCGGTCCTGAAGTCGTTAATCCAGACTCCGGTTGCGTTGACGATCGCGCGCGCGCGGATCTCCCGCTTTTCACCGGAGTACTTCGCTTCCGCGACCGCGCCCACGGCTTTGCCGCTACTGCGAATTATCTCTGTCACCCTGGTGTGACTCAGAGCTGTGGCGCCAGCGTCAACCGCGGCGACAGCGTTCGCGACGGTAAGACGCGCGTCGTCGGTGCGCGCATCGTAGTAGACCGCCCCGCTCGTCAGCCCGTCGCGCGCGAGGCAGGGCTCACGCTCGAGAGTCTCGGCCGCATCCAGCGAGTGGTGCCGCCGCGAGCGTCTGCCAGCCATTAGGTCATAAGCGAGCAATCCCGCGCGCAACGTCCACTTCCCGATGCGCGCGCCCCGATAGATCGGCCAGGTGAAAGGAAGCGGCTGCACAAGATGAGGAGCGATGCGGAGCAGCGTCTGCCTCTCGTGGATCGATTCGCGGACAAGATGCAGCTGCCCGTGCTCCAGATATCGAATCCCGCCATGAATCAACCGTGACGAGCGTCCGGACGTTCCGCTCGCAAAATCATCGCGTTCGACCAGAGCCACCCTGAGGCCGCGCATCGAAGCGTCGCGGGCGACACCGCACCCGGTAATCCCTCCGCCGATCACGAGAACATCGAATTTCTCTGCAGAAAGTCCAGTCATTTCCGGTCTATCGGGGGCGCGCGCAACCAGGCGAAGTATAAGGAATTTGACCGCAAGATTCGGATATCGCGTAGCTCGCGGCGGTAGCATCGTACGACTCGACCCGCAACACAGACCGTTCGAAAGTGAGGATCAGATGCAGTCCTATCGCGTAGTGGCATTGGGAGATCGAGTCGCGGACGCCGTCCGGAAAACGCTGCGCTCGCCAGGTTACGGCCACCCCGCCCACACTGAGCTGGCCACCGGCTACGGACCGTGCCGCCAGTGCCTCAGAAAATTCGCCGTTGGCAGCGATCGGCGGATCCTGTTTACCTACGATGCCTTCCACGGCAAAGAGGAGCTCCCGCTTCCCGGCCCGGTTTTCATTCACGAACGTTACTGTGAGAGATATCCCGAGGACGAAGGGTTTCCGGTGGACATGCTCGCCCATCGGCTGACACTCAATGCCTATGCTTCCGGCAGACGACTCGTCGCGCAGAAGTATGTTTCCAACGGCCTCGTCGATCCCGAGCTCCAACGGCTGCTGGCCCATTCGGATGTCGCATACATCCACGTGCGGGACACTGACGCCGGCTGTTATGATTTCTGTATCGAAAAGATTTCTGAGAACGAACGACTTGACGAAGGAACAACGTCGAATGGAGGATATTCCCATGAATGAAGCAGTAGCCTGGGAGTCCGTTCTCCACAGAGACTCCTCCGCCGACGATCGCCTGTTGTACGGCGTGACGACCACCGGCATCTATTGCCGGCCGTCATGTCCCTCGCGGCGGCCAAAGCGTGACAACGTCGCCTTTTTCTCCTCAGTAGAAGCGGCAGAACGGGCCGGATTCCGTGCCTGTCAGCGCTGCCGTCCCAATCG
>DASWDV010000098.1:0-4979 GCA_036395075.1 Gemmatimonadaceae bacterium
TATCGCTGCTCGCGCCAGGGATCACCGTAGTTGTGGTAGCCGAGGGACTCCCAGAAACCGGGCGCGTCCTGATCCATCATCCGCAGCTCCCGGACCCACTTCGCGCTTTTCCAGAAGTACAGGTGTGGCACGAGCAATCGCGCCGGGCCGCCATGTTCCGGCGGCAGCGGGGCGCCATCGTACGAAAACGCTATCCACGCTTTATCGCCCATAAGATCCGCGAGGGGCACATTGGTCGTGTAGCCACCATCGCATCTCGCAACGACATATTGAGCGGGCTGGACTCCGTGCTTTGCCGATTCCGAGAGAAGGGTATCGATGGAGATGCCCTCCCACGTGGTGCCGAACTTGGACCACTTGGTGACGCAGTGGATGTCGGTCTTGATGGCCTGTCGCGGTAGCGCGAGAAACTCGGTCCAGCTCCAGCGCGCTGACTGATTGCTAGCGCCTCGCAACGTAAAATCCCACGTGTCGAGCGACGTTCGCGGGGTCGGGCCCGCCGAGAGCACTGGAAAGTCCCGCGTCTCGTACTGGCCGGGAGGTAGCTGAGACCGCGTTTCGGCCGATGGTCGCCGTCCGCGAAAGCCTCGAGAAATTGGTGTCATATGATTCGCCAGTCGATGTTACGTATTTCGTCCAAGTCGAGGTCGCTGCGCATTTTTTGGCACTCGACACGCCTTCGATTATTCGCGCAGCGCCTGGTGCACGAACGACACCGCGATCGAACCCTCGCCCACTGCCGACGCGACGCGTTTGATGTTGCCCGACCGCACGTCACCCACCGCGAACACTCCGGGCTTGCTTGTCTCGAGGAGATGTGGAGGCCGACCCACCGGCCACTGTGCAGCGGACAATTCCTCGGCGGATAGCTCGGGCCCGGTCTTGATGAATTTGTGATCGTCGAGGACCACACAACCGTCGAGCCACCGAGTGCTGGGTGCGGCACCTGTCATGACGAAGACGTGGCGGATGTTCTGCGTTTCCATCGAACTTGTGTCACGGCCGCGCCAGTGCACCAACTCGAGATGGTCTCGACCTTCGAGGCCGACGACTTCCGTGTTCGGGTGCAAGGTGATCCGCGGGCTCTCCTCGATACGGCGAATCAGATATCGCGACATCGTGTCGGCGAGACCATCGGACCGCACAACCATGTGGACGTGTCTCGCCGACTGGGCGAGATATACGGCTGCCTGACCCGCCGCGTTGCCGCCGCCCACGACACAGATCTCTTCACCGGCGCACAATTGCGACTCGATGAACGTCGCTCCGTAGTAGACGCCGGCTCCCTCGAACTGCGAGATGTTTTCCAGTGGAAGCTTTCGATACTCCGCGCCGCTGGCGATGATGATCGTGCGCGCGAGGATTTCGGCGCCATCGTCCAGCTCGATGATGTACTGCCTGGTGTTGCACTTGAGACGGGCTGCTGCCTTCGTGATCATCAGGTGCGCACCGAATTTCTGCGTCTGTGCATAAGCACGCGCAGTAAGCTCCTGACCGGAAATGCCCGACGGGAAGCCGAGATAATTTTCGATCCTCGAGCTCGAACCCGCTTGTCCGCCGGGTGCGCCCGATTCCAACACCAGCACATCGAGCCCCTCTGATGCAGCGTATACCGCTGCCGCAAGCCCGGACGGACCTGCGCCGACGATCACGACATCATGCACCTGCTTCTGGTCGATCTGATCGTTGAAGCCGAGACAATCGGCGATCTCGCGATTGGTCGGATTGCGGAGGATGACTTCGCCGCGGCAGATAATCACGGGGATGTCGGTCACCGCGACCTGAAACCGATCCAGCAGCTCCTGAACACCGGTGTCCCGATCGAGATCGATCGACAGATACGGATGACTATTGCGCGTCAGAAATTCCTGGATGCGTAGTGTCTCCTGAGAGTGTCTCGATCCAATGAGCACCACGTCGCCGAGTCCACTGGCGATCATCCTGGCCCGACGGAGGATGAATGCGCGCATCAGGATCTCGCTCAGATCAGCGTCGGTCTGGACGATAGCAAGAAGGTTGTCGTGATCTACCTCGATGACTTCCCCCGTTTCGCCAGCGCGGATGGAGAAGACCGCGCGCCGGCCGGAGAGGAGGTTGAGCTCACCCGAGATTTGACCGGGCTTGTGTACCGCAACGAGGGTCTCGATGCCATCGGAGAGCTGCACGATGTCGAGGTGCCCGGAGACGACAACGAAGAAGCTCGCGTTCCTGACGCCAGCTCTCACCAGAACTTCGCCGCGCTCGACCTTGCGCGTATGGCCGTGTGCAGCAATGCGTGCGACCTGCGCCTCGGTGAGAGTAGGAAATGCCTGGTCGCCTGACGAAGCTGCCGAAGGCAGGGCGACTTCCGGATCCGGTGTTGCCGCTGCCTGCAGGACTGACGTCATCGCGGCCTCAGTACTCGGCAAACGCGTCGTCGGGATAGCAGTACATCCACGTCTCTCCCGGTTCGGCTGACGCGATCACCGGATGTCCCGTTTTTTTCGCGTGCTTAGTCGCGTGACGGTTTGGCGAGTCGTCACAGCATTGGGTCGTCCCGCATTCCTGACAAGTTCTGAGATGGACCCACCGCGCGCCGATTTTCACGCACTCCTCGCACTCGTGTCGCTTAGGGTGCTTGACGGTGGTGACTGCCTCGATATGGGCGCATGCTGCGGTGGAACTCACGGTGGGTCTCCTCAGTGAATGACCGTCCTGCTCGATCAGGCGCGAATCTCACCCGCTCCAGGCGTTTCATATCCGGTGGGCTCCGACACGAACGCCGCTTTGACATCGGCGAGACTTACCTGATCGCGCGCGTTGGCTTTAGCCCATTGCAGCGCGAAGTCTGCAACTTCTTCCCAGCCCTTCTGCCCTACCGTGTGATGCGTGCGGTTGGGAAATTCGCGGTAGTCGGTGACGGCCGTGGAATTCTTGACGTACTTGCGCAGGTTTCCCTTGTTGATTGCCGGCGGGACGATGTGATCCTTGCCGCCAGCGATGAAGAGCAGCGGCGCACGATCGCTCTTGCGGTAGTCGACCTTCGACGACGCGTTCGGATTCAGAAGGGCAAGGGCTCCATCCCACAGAACGCTGTTCGCGGCCGGAATCTGATATCGGTCATAGACTTTCTTCGATTCAGCGGCGTCGAGCTCGTTGGTGAAGGCGTAGTTGAATTGACTCGGAGTAAGTGACGTAGTCGCGCTGTAGCTGAATGGATTTCCCAGAATTGGGAAAGCCACCCGAATCGTGGAGAAGGGCAGCACCGGTACTCCCGCCGTCTGCGCCGAGTCGATGAGAATTCCGGCGGAGCCAAGGCCACGGTCGACGAGCATCTGCACGATGAGTCCACCGAACGAATGGCCCATGATGATTGGCGGCGACTCGAGCTTGCGAATAATGCGCTCGTAATGATCGACGATCGTTTTGATCTTTAGACGCTTGAGCGGCGATGGGTCTTTTCGGATCGCTTCAACTTCGCTCTCGAGTCCGGGCCACGACGGCGCGAGCACGTTGTACCCTGCCTTCTGGTAGCGGTCGATCCACTGTTCCCAGCTGCGTGGAGTGAGCCAAAGCCCATGAATCAGTACGATGGTTGGTTTGTCGGAGCCGCGTCCGTTGGTGCTCATGTCTGTCTCTCCTTGGTGGGTGCTTGCCGCGACCAGTATAGCCGAACTTGTGGAGAATCGAACAACGCACGCTGTCTAAGGGCGCGCGTCAGCCATCGGGAGACAGAGTGTGAAAACGAGAAACAATCCGGCTCTCCCTGATGATAGTCTCTTTGTCAATGATCAGGGCTGAGACGATGGTAGCGGTGGCGGTCGCTCGGCTCAGAACCAGCGGCAAGGGCTTCAGCCCACGTCTAGGACTCAAAAAAGCGGGGGGAGGGAACGCTGCGTGTCAGGGATGCGGGGCGCCTAGTTGGCCGGTCACCATGAAGAAACTGATCCAGGGAAGTGCTGTCGCATCGTTCAGAAAGTGCGCGACAATCGCCGGAACGAGGCTGCGACGGCCCGCCAAATACGATACGCCCCATATCATGCCGAGTATCGCGGTGGGTAGTGCGATGCCGAGCCAGGGAAAAAATCCCTGATTCAAGTAGCCGGCATGACTTAGTCCGAACGCAGCTCCGGGAATGAGTACTTGCATGGCCTTGCTGTAACCAGAGGCGGCGAACTCGCTCATCAGGAAAGCGCGAAACAGAACTTCTTCACAGAATCCTGCCGTGATTCCCATGATGAGCGCCGCAGCCAGGTGAAATCCGGGCGGCGGAAAAAAAGCGTAGGAAAGTGGAACGTGCATCCGCGGCAGAAAGCGCATGTTGCCGGCGATGGAAAGCGCCCCAAAGGAGAGCGCGATGAGCCAGGCGAGCCAGTTCCCGATGCGCCAGACGCCGAGGTTTCGGAAAGAAAGCCCGCGTCGGCGCAACACCAACGCGACGCCGATTACGAATAACCACTCGGCGATAGAGGGTCCGGTGATCCAGAGCAGAAATCGCTGGCCTGGAGATCCATGAAGTGCCGCGGGAATGGACAGCGTAATGATCTTCGAAACGATCCAGATCGTTGCTGGAAGTCCGAGACCGAGAATCAGGAATTCGATCCAGCACATCACTCGACTGGCTTGACGGCCGGCACCAGTAGCCGCCGAAACCCGTGCTGTGGTCATAGCCGAAGAACCTCGTGTGCGAGATGCTTATCGATGTCTGACAACGGTTGCATAAAAAGCGTTTAGGCCGTGTATCGGCGACCGAACATTCGCCGCCACTTGTCGTGGCTTCGTGCGCTTTGGTAGCTTGTCCGTCTCACGACATTTCCTAGCGGCCTGCCACGCGGCCTGACCTCGAAGAATCCCAGGACCATGCTCAGTCGGCGATCGTCACGGATCAGCATTATGTCACTCGCTTCTGTCTTGTCGGTCCCGACTCCGGCGGCCGGACAAGACGAGCCGTCGAAGCCGGCAGTGTCCCTGCCTCCGGTCGAGGTTGTGGCTACGCGCCG
>DASWDV010000099.1:0-9634 GCA_036395075.1 Gemmatimonadaceae bacterium
TCTCGAGCTGGGTAATCGGCCATACCCAGCGGTTCGCGGCGGCGGCGGTGCGCTGTCCGGTGATCGACTGGGTAAGTATGGCGGGGCAGACCGACATTCCGCTCTTTACCTACAACTTTTTCGACGCGCCGTTCTGGGAAAAGCCGGAGCAGTGGCTCAAGCAATCTCCGCTCATGTACGTCGGACACGTTACGACCCCAACACTAATCATGACCGGTGAGCTCGATCGTCGGACACCCATTCCGCAGAGCGAAGAGTACTACGCCGCTCTCAAGATGCGCGGTGTACCCACCACGCTGTTGCGATTCGAGGGCGAATACCACGGCACGGGATCGAAACCTTCCAACTACATGCGAACCCAGCTCTACATGATGAGCTGGTATAAGCGGTGGGCAGGGCGCGGCGCTCCAACCGCGACCAGCGCTGGCCAATAATGGGGTCTACAAAAGAGACTTCGGACTGCGGACCAAATGTGCACTGCCCTTTGCTCGCAGTCCGAAGTTTTGGAGGCTTACTCTCCTGCCGCGCGACGGCGCTTGGCTCTCCGCGGCGCTCCAGCTTTTTTCCTGCTGATCGGGACGACACCGACTTCGGCGGCCCGTTCGACTTCCGCCGGAACTGCGGGAACCGATCGCGGCTGCTTGTACGTGAATCGCTTTCCCTCATAGTTCCGGAAGATCACTTCGTCGTCGGTAATTTGCTCGAGGTACTCGGGGAGAAGCGGAACCTTGCCACCGCCACCCGGTGAGTCGATCACGAACTGCGGAACGGCAAGGCCCGAGGTCCAGCCTCGTAGTGCCTGCATTATCTCCAGCCCCTTCTGCACGGTCGTGCGGAAATGCTCACCGCCCGCCACCTGGTCTGCCATATATAGGTAGTAGGGACGAACGCGCGCCTTCAGGAGCTCGTGCATCAACTTCATCATCACCTTCGGGTCGTCGTTCACGCCCTTCAGCAGGACTGTCTGGCAGCCGAGCGAAACACCCGCCCTCGACAGTCGATCGAGCGCCGCCACCGCGGCCGGCGTCAGCTCACTCGGGTGATTGAAGTGCGTGTTCATGAAGATCGGATGGTACTTCTGCACCATCTCGCAGAACTCCGGAGTGATGCGCTCCGGCAGGTGCGAGGTGATGCGACTTCCAAGGCGGATGATCTCGATGTGCGGGATCGCGCGGAGCTGCTGGAAGATGTATTCCAGCCGCCGATCGCTCAGCATCATCGGATCTCCCCCACTCATGATCACGTCGCGGATCTCGGTATGCTCCCTGAGATACTGGAACGCGGAGTCGAACTGGTTGAGTGGGATTTTCTCCGGATCTCCGACCTTGCGGCGTCGCGTGCAGAAGCGGCAGTACGTCGCGCAAACCGGACTTACCAGAAAGAGAGCCCGGTCGGGATACCGGTGGGTGATGTTCGGCACCGGTGAGTCACCATCCTCGTCGAGCGAGTCGATGACGCCATCGACAACGTCCAGCTCCTCGACAGTCGGGATGTATTGGTTCCACATCGGGTCGCCCACTTCCTTGATCTGCTCGAGTGCAGCAGGCGTGATTCGCATCTGGAAGTTGTCGAAGGCCGGCTTGAGCGCCTCGACGTCAATGACGTCGTGCCCGAACTTGTCCGCCAGCTTTTCGAGTGACGCGATGCTCTGATCCTTGATGATTTGCTGCCAATCGCTCATGCGTGCACCACTCCGGCCCCGCGAGGGGCTTTGTAGTTGATCCGAACATCCTCGGATCGGGGCGATACGCTGGCGGCGAACCACTCGCCACCAGCTTCCCGCAAACCTTCGCGAACCATTTCAACCTGCAAACCACCGTCACGCGACACGGAAAAAGCTCCGCCCGCAAATCCGAGTCGCATTGTCAACCGAGTCCTGAGAGTCGGAGCGTCTTCATCCACCGCGCGGCGTAGTTCTCGCCGCGCTTGGCGAGAGCGTTGTCGCAAATCCGTCGAATCAGGTCGGAGTAACCGATCGTCGCGACTCCAGCCATTCGTGCCAGGCCGGCAGTCGGAGAGATGTCTGGGTTGGCGTTTACCTCGAGCAGCCAGGGTCGGCCGGATGCGTCGATCCGGAAATCACAGCGCCCGTATCCCACGCCCCCAACCACGCTCCAGGCTGTCCGAGCGATCATGGCAAGCTCGTTGGCGAGATCTTCGGAGAGATCGGCTGGGCAATTCGGCTTGGCGCCGAGGTCCTCGTCGCTACCGGTTTCCCATTTCGAGCGGTAGGACACGATGTGCCACATCCCCTGCGGCATCTGGCCGAAATCGATTTCGGCGATCGGCAATACATCCTCGTCCAGTATGCCGACGTTCACTTCCCGACCGTCGATGAAGCGCTGGACGAGCACCTCGTCCCAACCCTCGAACATCGCCGCGACTCTCGCCGAGAGGGCCCGCATACTTCTGACGACCGATCGCTGCTCAATGCCGACGGACGCATCTTCCGCCACGGGTTTGCAGATCGCGGGAAACCCGACGCTCGTGATCTCGTCCCCGCGTCGCACGTGTGCCCACCTCGGAACCGGCAGTCCAGCGCGATCCAGCACTCCGTTGACGACGTTCTTTCTCAGGGTCAGAGCGGTGGTCCAGCTCGGGCTTCCGGTAAATGGAATACCGAGGAGTTCGAGCACTGATATCACCATCGCTTCATAGACGGCTTCGCCATCGATGCCTTCGCATAGATTGAACACGAGATCGAACTTTCCCCTGCGCAGCCGTTCCACCCAGCGGCCATCGTTGCTTACCGGCACACGAACTACTTCGGGCGCCCAATCGAGGAGTGCGCTTTCGACCGATTCGATGGCGTCGAGGAGCTGAACCTCCGGAGCTTTGCCGAGGGCGGAGAGGCCGTCGAACAGCAACGCTATTTTCATTGCGCGTTCCTCCGTGTTCCGCCGGTCACGCCAATCCGCCGGCGACGAGTGCCGGTTCGTCCTGAGCGGCGCCGACCGGTTCGAAGGCGCGACTGAGGTCGACTCCCTGCCGCGCGGCGGCGTACTTCAGACAACTCTGAATGAGCTCTTCATAGCCAATCCCAGCCGCACGCGCGGCTTTGGGCAGACAAGAATTATCCGCTGGATCGGGAAGAATTCCCGGCAGCGGATTCACTTCGAGCACGTTTGGATTCCCCGCGGCGTCGAGACGAACGTCGATTCTGGCCCAGTCTCGGCAGCCGAGCACACGGAAAGCGTCGAGCGTAACTCGCTCAATTGACGCGTGAAGCTCGCTGGTGATACGCGCCGGACACTGGAAAATATCCAGCGGATTTTCCGGTCGATCCCAAACGAACTTGGCGTCGAAGCTGTAAATCGGCAGAGCGCCCTTGGGCAGAGACTCGAAGTTCATCCCAACGATCGGCAGCACCGTCGCCTCGTCGTCGTTCCCAAGTACAGCGCAGGTGAATTCGTTGCCGGGGAGATATTCCTCGACCAGAACCGGCTGCCTGTAGCAGTCCAGGAGAAATCTCGTCTGCTCGACCAGGCAGTCGCGATCGGTGCAGAGATTTCTGTCGGTGATCCCCTTCGACGATCCCTCGTGTAGAGGTTTGACGAAAAGAGGAAGGCTCAGGTCCGCAGTCCGCGACTCGATCTCATCGAGCGCGGCAACGACCGCGAAGCGCGGCGTCGGAATTCCGTGAAAGGCGAGCGTCTCCTTCGCCCTCGCCTTGTCGAGGCAGAGGGTGAGTGTGAAGGGGTCGCTGCCGGTGTAGGGAATTCCAAAAAATTCACAGATCGCCGGTACGTGGCCTTCGCGGTTCACGCCGCGAAATCCCTCGGCGATGTTGAAGACGATGTCGGGTCTCTCGCGGCGCAGTCGCTCGGGGAAATCTTCATTCGCCTCGAGGCGGACGACCTTGCCGAGCTTCGAGAGAGCCGATTCTACCGCGCCGATAGTGGCGGGACTATCCCATTCGGCGAATTCATCGCGGGCGACCAGCGCCGCAATCGAGAGGGCTGTGGGGAGCGGAAAAATTTTACTGGGAGGCTCTTCATCGGGACGCGTAAGCTCCCCGTCTTCGTGACGGTCGCCCTCTGAAATCGGGCTGGCGAGCTCGGTCGGCTCGGGCTTTTGGTTGTAGGCGAGGCCGATGAGAGTCATCGACACCCTACAGGAAAATGCGCGATCGATTCATCGGAGACGAGTATATAAACGCAGACGATGCTGCGCAATAATTATTCCGAAGTCCTGAAAAAAAAATTCTAGCGAAAAACTTTTTGGAACGCGGCGAAAAAAAAAGGACCGATCGGAAGGGAAGGCTAAAAAAAGAAGCTCTCCGAGTTCAGACCTTGTGGTAGACGATTCGTGCTGCCTCTCGGCGATCCTCGGCGCTGTAGATCTCGAAGTCGGAGAAGAAGGCGGGACTTTCCCTCTGAAGAAGCTTGAGCATCGCCACCGCGCAACGACGAATCTCCAGCTCCGCACCCTCGCTCGAGCGGAGCTCCAACATCGTTCGCCACGCTCGCGCGTTGGCCGTCACGACGATTTTGGTTTCGGTGGAGTTGGGGAGAACACCCCTTGCCGCCTCGCGCGCCATCTTCCGCCGATGGACCTTGTCGGCGACCCAGCCATATCGCTCCATCAGATGCTCCACGAGCCGTACGTAGCTTTTCTGCGCCGCATCGATCTGCGCTTGCCACTCCTTTTCCAGCGCCTCGTCTCCGACGATCGCGGGGGGCAAGACAAAATTGGCTTCCGACTCGTCGACGTACCTCTGACTGAGCTGACTGTAGGCGAAGCCGGCCCGATGCCTAACCAGCTCGTGGGTCAACGATCTGCTCACACCCTCGAGCAAGAGAGAATAGTTGGCGTGCTCGAGAACGCTGCCGTGCCCCTGCTTCTTGATGTTCTCGAGATAATCGCGTGTCGCGCGACTGGCCGGATTCTTCTGGCTCATGTAGCAAAGTCGCCCGGCGTACTCGGCGAGCCGCTCCCCGTCAGTGCTCTCGCCGAGCCAGCGGACCTTGAGATGCTCGGGCTCCACAAACGTCGGACGAGCCAGGAGTGTGATTACTGGTTCTGTGTAGTACAAGGCGCTTCTTGCTTGAGGATGGTCCTGCTGGCGAGCGGCAGAAAGCTAAGATGGTCCGCCAATCAGCGACAGCCGGAATCGATCGTAAGCTCGCTCTCGCACGACGGTGTCGAGCACCGCTCTCGCTTTCTCCGGCAGCGGCGGCAGTGACGGGTCGTACTTGATGTCGGTAATCGGCTTCTGACCCGGCAGCGGTACTTTTACGCCGGGATTGAAAATATTTGCCGGGTCGAACGCCTTCTTGACGAGCGCAAACGCGCGGATCGCGTCCTTGTGCCAGACCCGTGCGAGCAACGGAGTCCGAATCCTTCCGTCCCCATGCTCTCCGGTCAACGTCCCGCCGAGGCGCGCGGTCAGGGCAACGACATCCTCGAGCAAACCCGCAACCTTCTCCCGCCAATCGGCCTGCCTGATGTCCAGCAGCGGGTTTACGTGCACGTGGGCGTCGCCGGCGTGACCGAAGATCACGCCACTCACCTCTCTCTCCGCGAGAGCTTTTCTTATGCCCTGCACGTAGTCGGGGAGCTTCGCGAGCGGGACCGCGCCGTCCTCGATGAACTGCATCGACGTCGCGTTCTCGAGGGCGGCGAGGATTGGACTGGCCGCGTGACGGAGGTCCCATAACTCGTGCTCTGCGTCCGGAGTCAGCGCGACGTCGACATCCTTGGCTCCCGAATCTCTGAAGGCCTTTGCAAGGCGTTCGGCACCCGCCGCCGCCGCTTCCGCTGACTGGTCTTCGACTTCGGCGAGAAGTATTGCGGCCGCTCCCTCCATTTGTGCGCGAAAGTGTTCGTCCGACTCTCGACCCTTCATGGCGTACGAGAGAAAAGTCCGGTCGAGCAGCTCACACGCGCTCGCCCCGGCTTCGACAGCTTTGATCGCGGCCGCTGCTGCCTCCTCCAGACTGGGAAAAGATCCAAGAACGCTGCTCGTCGCGGCCGGAAGAGGCGAAAGCTTTAGTTGGATGGCGACAACGATCGCCAGCGTTCCTTCGCTCCCGACCAATACGTCAACCAGGTCCGCATTCGTAGCATAGTCGTGAACCGCGTACCCCGACGACTCCTTGCGTACCCCGAGGTGAAGAAGGGGCCGTCGTTTGTCGCTGCGGACGATTTCGCCGTGGACGTCGCCCATGAACCGATTGACTGCTTCGATCCGCTTCGGCGGCGGCTCGCCGCGCGTGATCACAGCGCGATCACCATCGCTGAATACGCAGTCGATCGCGTTCACCCAGGCCCGCGTCGGTCCGTAGCGCAGCGAGTGGGCTCCGGCGGCATTCGTCGACACCATTCCTCCCAGAGTGCAAAAGCTTCCGCTAGATGGGTCGACTGGAAACCGCAAACCTTTTCTACGTGCTGCCACGTCCAGCGCCGACCAGATCACTCCCGGCTCGGCCCACACTGTCTGGTCCCTCTCATCGATACGCGCGAGGTGGTTGATGCGCGAGAGATCGACGATGACTCCGGTGCCGATCGCGGCGCCCGACATGCTGCTCCCCGATCCACGTGGAATGAGATTGGTACCGGATTCCGCTGCCCACTTCACGAGCACGACGACGTCCTCGGCGTCGACGGGAACCGCCACGGCCGATGGAATCGCGCGCCCGATACCCGCCGCCTCCGAGTAGACGGCGCGCGCGAGATCATCCTCGCGAAAGTAACCGCGAAATCCGGGAAGGCTCACAGACCGAGACTGCTCACCCGCGGCGGAGTAAAGGCGTAGTCGTAGAACCCTTTCCCCGTTTTTTTCCCGAGCATTCCCGCCAATACCATCCGCTTTAGAAGCGGCGGCGGCGCGTACCTCGCATCCCGGTATTCCGTGAACATGATTTCGGCAATCTTGTAAACGGTATCGAGGCCCACGAAATCAAGCAGCGTGAATGGTCCCATCGGGTGGCCCGCGCCCAGTTGCATGCCCTTGTCGATGTCCGCGACCGATCCAACATTGGACTCGAGCGCCTTGATCGCGTCGACCATGTACGGAATCAGCAGCAGATTGACTACGAAACCCGAGCTGTCTTTTGCGCGGATTGGCTCCTTACCCAAGGCGCGCACGAAATCGAGCGCGCGCTGCTCGGTCTCATCGCTGGTGGTTATCGTACGCACCACTTCCACCAGTTTCATAAGCGGAACAGGATTGAAGAAATGAAGCCCGAGCAGCTTATCGGGACGTCCGGTGGCCGCCGCCATCGCGACGATTGTGAGACTGGAAGTGTTGGACGCGAAGATTGCCTCGGGCGCTGCGATCGGATTCAGCTGCGACCACAGCTTATTCTTCACATCGAGATCTTCGACCACCGCTTCGATGAACAGATCGGAGTCCGCCAGCTCCTCTAGCGCGGTGACGAAGCGAAGATTTCCAAGCGTGGTGTCGCGCTCGCCGGCGGTTACCTTGCCGCGCTCGATTCCCTTGGCGAGCGTTTTCTCGATCGACTGGCGCGCCTTGGCGGAAAGCGAGTCGGACACCTCGCGTACGGTCGTCGGAAACCCCGCCGCCGCCGCGACTTGAGCGATGCCGCTTCCCATCAGGCCACCGCCAAGAACTCCGACCTTCCTGATCTTGTTCATCGACGGCTCAACCTCGGGAGCGATTCCGATCTAATCTATCGTCCCGGCAACCGCGCTCGCGAAGCGATCACACCCAGCAAACCGCCGCTTCTGTCGAATTCGCCGTGCTCGAGGCGATCGAGGATCTGTTCGAGCGCGAGCTGCACGCTCGAGAGCACGCTGCGATGGGTGCGGGCCACCTTGTATGCCGCGAAGGTGCCACCGGCAAATGGAAGCACCGCGGCGCCTGCTGCGATCAGGAGCGGAAGATGCGCGACGATCAGACCCAGCCCGAGCACTCCACTCGCCGCCGCCGCCATCGCCCCGACAAAGCCGCCCACCCCAACCCGGCGTGCTCTACTGGCATGGATGTCGGCATCGAGCCGCACGACTACACGCGAGGCATCGACTGGAAGTACCGTGGCGGATACCTGGCTTGCGTCCATCAAATAGAAGCCGTGACCACTGATGTTGACCGTGCGCCGCAGCTTTCCAAACAAGCCGCGCTGCGGCTCCCACGTAATTCGATCGGCAAAGCGCCGCTGCACCTGAAGACATTCTTCGCGCAGCATCCACGCGTCGATCGTCGCGAGGACATCGCGGGGCGTGCCGGGGACTGTCCTCGTCGCAGTCGCGAATCCGGCCCCCGCGATCTGAGCGACAAGCCCGCGCTCCTCCGGAACGTTCACACGAGTGCGTTCCTCAGCGAGCGCCTGGTTGAGCGTCGCCGGGCTGAGCCCGACTTCGTTGCCTATGTCGAGGAGCTGGCGTTCGCTGATGAGATCACTGGATTCCGGAATAGCACTCGCTCCCTGCAGCTCCGCCGCGCGCGCGAGGACGCGCTCGAGTGCCTGCCGATCGAGCAGCGTCTGTCGGATCGGGGCCGGCGCGGGAACTGGGGATTTTTCATCAGCCATGCAGAATTATATCTGCTTAAATCCCTCCGAGTACGACGTCGAGCTGCCGGGTAAGGGCGTCGCGGATAGTGTCCGGAATCACGAAAGTCGCAACAAAGGTTGCCTGCACGTTCGCGCCCGGAGCCCGATTGACGGATCTGAGGTAGTAGCGCATGTACCCGTCGAGAATCTCCGGCGAGCTGCGCTGAATGAGAAGTGCCCCGCCTCGTACAGCCGCGGCGCTCTGGTAGCGCTCCGCAAGTCCGTTGCGGCGTTGTTCCGGCGTGATGTTGTCCGAGACGGCGGTAGTGGCGACGCCCGAGACAGCTTCATGCGCGATGACGTAGATCGCTTCCACCGCATCGCTCGGCCGTTGCGGGAAGCTGACGGTGATCATGTTGGATTGCTTGCCGCTGGTGACTGAGCGACCTTCGCCGTCGAGTGGAAGGGAGAGCAGAACCACGCCCTGCGCCTGCTGGGTGTTGTTCAGGAACCGCTGGATTCGTGGACGGTAGTTTCGCTGCCAGAGCGTGTCCACCAGATCGAGCACGTTGCTTCGCTCTCGCTGTTGCTCCAGCCAGTAGGAGTGGTAGAAGCGGCTGCTCTCGTCGTCGAGCGATCGCACGAAAAGGCGCAGCCAGTCACGATCGGTCGAATTCGGAAAGTACGCGGCAAGGAAAGCGATCGCGTTTGCCTGTGCCTGCGACGACGCGGCGCGCGGATCACCGTTGGCGCGAACAAAGATGTCAACGGCCTGCGTGAGCTCGGTCCACGTAGAGAAAGCCAGGGGCACGAACTGGGCATTGATCAACTCTGGATGGGTCGCGAGCGTCGCGCGAAGCTTATCGCGGTTGGCGTCGAGCTGCGTAACGACGTTCGCCCTGTTCTTGAGAACAGTCATGTTGGTGCTGTATCCGCGCTTGAAGAACGGCACGAACGTGGTGTCTTCCTGCATCATCGCGAATCCGTGCAACCATAGATCGACGTGCTCGCGCGTTTTGATCGGCCAGATGATGCCCGGCTGTGCGGGCTGCCCGGTCGGACCCGCGCCTCCGTTTGTAACTGTTCCGCCGGGTCCGCCGCCAACGGACGCACAGGCGGCGGCAAATGCAGCAGCCGACGCCAATCCGAATGCTCTGACCAGTGCCTTCATGGTT